>JAEZHO010000430.1 GCA_023416545.1 Pseudomonadota bacterium | reverse complement strand
CGGCGTCCGTGGAACGGGCGATCGACGAAGGTGATCGAGGCGCAGTTGTCCTTGCGGATGTGGCCGCCGATCGGGCTGTCGCCGTGGATGTTGAACCAGCCATGGCCTTCCGAGCCCTGCGGCAGGCTGCCTTCGGCCTCCAGCACGATGTCCTCGGTATGGACGATGAAGAGGACCTCGCCCCAGCCGGTCATGTCGGACCAGATGTCGGCAAAGGCCTCGCTTGCGGCGATCACCGCCGCGCCCTGCGGCAGGAGTTCGAGTATTTCGGCCGGGGTAACGTCGGCCTTGGCGGCAAGCGCCTCCACGACCCCGTCGGGCTTTTCCGAAAGGGCTGCGAGTGCCCGTTCCCTGCGGCCGCTTTCGGCCTGTGCCAGCGCGTTCATGGCGTCCTCACGCGGCATCGGCTTTGCGGGCGCCACTGCGGTCTTCGTGGATGATGACCTCGAAGCCTTCGAAATGCGGGCCGGACAGGTATTCCACCTTGCCGCGGTTCTCGCCGGCCTTGGCATGGGCGGCGCGGAACTGGTCGGACTTCGTCCATGCCTGGAAATGTTCGAAGCTCTCCCAGACCGTGTGCGAAGCGTAGAGCGTGTGGTCCTCGGACTTCGGACCCTTCAGCATGTGGAACTCGATGTATCCGGGCATTTCCGCAAGGCGGCCCTCGCGGCCGCGCCAGATGGCTTCGAACGCCTCCTCATGACCGGGCACGACGCGGAATCGGTTCATCGCGATGTACATTTTTCAGGTCCCTCTCAAAAGTTTCACTTCGCCCTCAAGTTATCTGCGGGGCGGCGCCTTGAAAAGCGGAAAAAACTTGCGTAGTCAACTCAAGTTATCGCTTGGGGGCACCGACGGCCTCCAAAATCCAAGGCTATGGGTGAGACATGACGGGATATCTCGGTAAATTGAGGACGGGCTTGGTCGCGGCTGCGGCAGCGCTGGTCGTTTCGGCGTCGGCGGTTGCCGCTTCCGGCGAGGTGAACCCGTCGGCGCAACGCATCGTCTCCATCGGCGGGACGATCACCGAGGTGCTCTATGCGCTGGGCGCGCAGGACCGGATCGTCGCGGTGGATTCGACCAGCACCTATCCGGCCGAGACGCGTGCCAAGCCTGATATCGGCTACATGCGGGCGCTTTCCGCCGAGGGTATCCTCGCGCAGGAGCCCGACCTGATCCTGGCCGAGGAAGGGGCGGGGCCGCCGCCGGTCATCGAGATTCTCGAGGCCAGCAAGATCCCCATGGTGACGGTGCCCACGCCTCCCGAAGGTTCGGCGATCGGCCGGAAGATCCGTGACATCGGCGCGGCCGTCGGCCTCGTCGAGGAAGCCGAGGCGCTCGCCGGAAAGACGGAGGCCGAACTGAGTGCGCTTGCCGGGGACGTGGCGAAGATCGCCGGCCCGCGCAAACGCGTCCTCTTCGTGCTGTCGCTCGCCAACGGCCGGGTGATGGCCGGCGGTGCCGACACGGAGGCTGCCGCGATCATCGAGATGGCGGGCGGCATCAATGCGGCGCCGGGCATTTCCGGCTACAAGCCGATGGCGGACGAGGCGGTGATCGCCGCCCGGCCGGACGTGGTCCTGGTGATGACCCGCGGCAATCACGAACTGACGGCGGACGACGTCTTCGCCCTTCCGGCCCTCCAGGCCACTCCCGCGGCGCAGACGAAGGCGCTGGTCTCGCTGGACGGCCTGCTACTGCTCGGTTTCGGGCCGCGCACGCCGGAGGCGGCGCGCGAGGTGATGGAGAGGCTCTATCCGGACGGTGGCAACTGATGTCTGAGATGGCCCTTCCGGTGAAGACCTCCCGCATCGAGGGTGACCGGACGCTGCACGGGTTCCTGACACTGGCCGTGCTGGTCGGGCTGGTGGTGGCCGCATCGCTGGTCTCGCTGTCGAGCGGGCCGACCGGCGTCGGGCTCGGCGATCTCTTCGCCTATCTCCTCGGCGGGGAGGGTCTTTCGGCGCAGGATATCGTGGTGCTGGAGGCCGTGCGGCTGCCGCGCACCGCGCTCGGGCTCCTGGTCGGGGCGGGCCTTGCCGTCTCCGGCGCGATGATGCAGGGCCTGTTCCGCAATCCGCTGGCGGATCCGGGCATTGTCGGGGTCACGTCGGGTGCGGCGCTTGCCGCGGTCGTCGCGATCGTGCTCGGCCCGACGCTCCTCCTGCCCGTCGCTCTCCTCTTCGGCAACCAGTTCCTGCCGCTGATGGCCTTTCTCGGCGGACTGGCGAACACCTGGGTGCTCTACGTCATCGCGACGCGCGACGGACGGACGTCCACCACGGCGCTCATCCTCTCCGGCATCGCCATCGGGGCGCTCGCGGCAGCGGTGATGGGCCTGCTGATCTTTCTCGCCGACGACCGGCAGCTTCGCGACATAACCTTCTGGAGCCTCGGCTCGCTCGGGGGCGCGACCTTCGGCCGGGTGCTTTCGGTCCTGCCCTTCATCCTCTTCGTGATGGCGACGATACCCTTCGTGGCGCGCGGCCTCGACGCGCTGGTGCTCGGAGACGCGGCGGCCTTCCACATGGGCGTGCCGGTGCAGCGGCTGAAGCGGATCGTCATCGTGGCGGTCGCCGCGGCCTGCGGCTCGACCGTCGCGGTTGCCGGGTCGATCGGCTTCGTCGGCATCGTCGTGCCGCATCTCCTGCGTCTCGTCACCGGTCCGTCGCACCGCTTCCTGCTGCCCGCATCGGCGCTCGGCGGCGGCGCGCTGCTCCTCATCGCCGACAGTGTCGCGCGCACCGTCGCCGCACCGGCGGAACTGCCGATCGGCGTCATCACGGCACTCTTCGGCGCCCCGGTCTTCCTTTTCCTGCTGCTCGGCAAAGGCGGCATCCGGCTCGGAGAAACCCCATGATCTCGGCGGAATCCATCACCGTGGCGCGCGGCGGCCGCACGCTTCTCTCGGACGTCGCGATTACTCTCCGGCCGGGCAGCTTCACCGTGATCATCGGACCGAACGGGGCGGGGAAGTCCACCCTGATGAAGGCCCTTTCCGGCGAGTTGCGTCCCGATCATGGGAAGGTCGCCTATCACGACCGCGAGATCGGCCGCTACCAGCCGGTAGAGCTTGCGCGCCTGCGCGCCGTGCTGCCGCAGTCGGTGCAGCTTTCTTTCCCCTTCACCGCGCTTGAAATCGTCCGCATGGGAGCAGTTGCCCAGGGCGCCCGCAATCCGACCGAACAGGCAAGGCAGGCGCTGTCGCGCGTCGGCCTGCGCGGCTTCGAGGCGCGGCCCTATCCCTCGCTCTCCGGTGGCGAACAGCAGCGGGTCCAGTTTGCCCGGGCCCTGGCCCAGGTGCCGGAACCGGTCGCGCAGGGCGTTCCGCGCGCACTCTTCCTCGACGAGCCGACCGCGAGCCTCGACCTCGGCCACCAGATTTCCGTGCTGGAGGTTGCCCGCGATTTCGCCGCGGCGGGCGGCATGGTGCTCGCCATCCTGCACGACCTCAACCTTGCCGCGGAATTTGCCGATCACCTCCTGGTGCTCGACAGGGGCAGGGTGGTGTCGCAGGGCGCGTGCCTCGATACCGTCTCCGATGCCACGATCGGCAAGGTCTACGGCATTGCCGGAGCGGTGGGGCGGCTTCCCGCCGAGCATATTCCCTTCGTCCTGCCGCAGGCACGCCACCGCGCGGGCGCCTGACGCCCTCTCAGGCGGACGGCGGCTCCGGCCGCGTCACGACGTAGATCGCCGGCAGGATCATGATCGCGGCGACGAAGGCCGCGCGCAGGCCCGGGGGCGACGTGCCGAACCAGAAGAATGCGTAGCTGATCGACATCATCACCACGGCGGCGATCTTCGCCCTGCGGGGGATCGCGCCCCGTTCCCGCCAGTCGCGCAGCGGCCGGCCGAACCGCGGGTGGTCGAGAAGCCATGCCTCCAGGCGCGGAGAGGATCGGGCAAAGCAGGCGACCGCCATGATCAGGAAGGGCGTCGTCGGCAGGATCGGCATGAAGGCGCCGATGATGCCGATCACCAGAAGAAGCCATCCGAGACTGAGGTAGACGATGCGCATGAAGACCCTCTCCGGTCCATCCCGCTGCCCTTGGTGCCAGGCGGCGCCGGCGCGGGGCAGAGCGCCATATGATCATCCCTTCCGCCTATTTCAATCGGCCTTTCCGTTGCAAGCTTGATGTGAATTCGCCAACGCCGCGATTGGCAAGCGGATCGGGATTTCCGATAAAGCGCTGCAATGCATGAAAAGGAGTTACACGACGTGGCGAAGATGATCCATTCGATGATCCGGGTGCTGGACGAGCAGCGGTCCGTCGATTTCTACCAGCGGGCGTTCGGCCTCACGGTTGCGGAGCGCATCCCGTTCGACGGCTTCACCCTCATCTATCTCTCCAATCCGGAAACCGGCTTCGAACTTGAGCTGACGGTCAATGCCGGGCGCCAGGAGCCCTATGTGCTCGGTGACGGCTACGGGCATCTCGCGGTGGCGGTCGAGGATGTGGAGGCGGAGCACCGCCGGTTCGGCGAACTCGGCTTCACTGTCGGCAAGCTCGTCGACATGCCGCGGGACGGAAAGCCGTTCGCACGCTTCTTCTTCGCTACCGATCCGGACGGCTACAAGATCGAGGTCCTGCAGCGCGGCGGGCGGTTCGGGTAGGGGGCGTCATGGTCGAGGGGATCAGGCTGGAGGAAAGCTGGAGGCAGGCGCTGGAGCCTGAATTCGGCAACCCGTACATGAGCGAACTGCGCCGCTTCCTCGTCAGCGAAAAGGAGGCGGGCAAGCGCATATTCCCGAAGGGCGGCGAATATTTCCGCGCGCTCGACCTCACGCCGCTCGACGAGGTCAAGGTGGTGATCCTCGGGCAGGATCCCTATCACGGGCCCGGCCAGGCGCACGGCCTGTGCTTCTCCGTCCAGCCGGGCGTGCGCATCCCGCCGTCCCTCGTCAACATCTACAAGGAACTGAAGAGCGATCTCGGCATCGAGCCGGCGCGCCACGGCTTCCTGGAGCACTGGGCAAGGCAGGGCGTCCTGCTGCTCAACAGCGTCCTCACCGTCGAGGAGGCCCGGGCCGCCTCGCATCAGGGGAAGGGCTGGGAGCGGTTCACCGATGCCGTGATCCGGACGGTCAACGAACGGTGCGACGGCGTCGTCTTCATGCTCTGGGGCGCCTATGCCCAGAAGAAGGCGGCCTTTGTCGACCGGGCGCGGCATCTGGTGCTGCGGGCGCCGCATCCGTCCCCGCTTTCGGCCCATAACGGCTTCTTCGGCAGCCGGCACTTCTCGCAGGCCAACGCCTTCCTCGTCTCCAGGGGCAGGCAGCCGATCGACTGGAGGCTGCCGGATCTTTCGTGATTTTGTGAACGTGTTCCAGAGCGTCGTCGTTCATAAAGTGAACGATCCGTTCGGTGGAGCACTTCTATGCACGCGCCGTCCCGATCCACAAATATAGCCCCAGAGAAGGCTCAGGGAGCCAGAAAGGGTTTCAACATGCTCGGACAGATCAGGGGTCTGCACCACGTCACGTCGATGGCGGCAAGCGCCCGCACCAACAACCGGTTCTTCACCGATACGCTCGGACTGCGCCGGGTGAAGAAGACCGTCAATTTCGACGCCCCCGACGTCTATCACCTCTATTACGGCGACGAGGTCGGCACGCCGGGCTCGGTGATGACCTATTTCCCGTTTCCCCATATCGCGCGCGGCCGCCCCGGTACCGGCGAGGTCGGCACGACGCTGTTTTCGGTGCCGGAAGGTTCGCTGGGCTACTGGAGCGACCGGCTTGCCAATGCCGGCGTCGAGGGCATGAAGACCGATAGCGCCTTCGGCGAGAACCGGCTGCATTTCGCCGGGCCCGACGGCGACGGCTTTGCGCTGGTCGAGGTCAGGGACGATCCGAGAGAGGCCTGGACCGGCAACGGCGTCGGCGAGGATCATGCGATCCGCGGCTTCCACTCGGCCTCGCTTCGCCTGCGCGACGAGGGAGCGACGACCGAGCTCCTGAAGTTCATGGGCTACCAGCCGATCGATACGAAGGACGGTGTCACCCGCCTCGGCATCCCCGGCGGCAACGGCGCCGACGTCATCGATATCGAGACGATGCCGAATATCAACGGTGCGCGCCTCGGGGCCGGATCGGTCCACCACATCGCCTTCGCGGTCGAGAACCGCGAGAAGCAGCTCGAAGTCCGCAAGGCGCTGATGGATACCGGCTACAACGTCACGCCCGTCATCGACCGCGACTATTTCTGGGCGATCTACTTCCGCACGCCGGGCGGCGTGCTTTTCGAGATCGCCACCAACGAACCGGGATTCGATCGCGACGAGGACACCGCGCATCTCGGAGAGGCGCTGAAGCTGCCGACGCAGCATGCGCATCTCCGGTCGATGCTCGAGGAACATCTTGAACCGCTGGACGCATAGGTCGTCTGGCGCAAGGAGTAAGACATGAGTCATGACAGTTACGTACATCGGGCGCGTGCCGGTGCAGCGGGGGCCCCGATCCTCTTCGTCTTCCACGGGACGGGTGGCGACGAGAACCAGTTCTTCGAGTTCGGCGGCCAGCTTCTGCCCGAGGCGACGATCATTTCCCCGCGCGGCGACATCTCCGAGCACGGCGCTGCACGCTTCTTCCGCCGGAAGGCCGAAGGCGTCTACGACTGCGAGGACCTTTCGCGGGCCACGAACCGGATGAGCGAATTCGTGGCCGCCAACCGCGAGCACTACAAGGTAGGCCCGGTCCTCGGGCTCGGCTTCTCCAACGGCGCCAACATCCTTGCGAGCATGCTGATCAACAAGCCGGGCCTGTTCGAAGCGGCCGTGCTCATGCATCCGCTCATTCCCTTCGAGCCGCGGGAGCGGACGGAAAAGGCGAGCGGCCGGGTACTCATCACGGCCGGCGAGCGCGATCCGATCGCCTCGGTTGAACTGACGCAGTCGCTTGCCGACTATTTCCGCCGGTCGGGCGACGAGGTCCAGCTTGACTGGCATCCCGGAGGACACGAGATCCGGGCAAGCGAGATCGAGGCCGCAAAGCGCTTCCTGGCTCCCTACAGGGGCTAGTCGCGCGAATGCCCCCGCTTGCGGGAGGATCGGGCTTGCACGATAGTGAGCCGGCCTTCCGCAGCGGAGCCTCGCCCATGAGCCATCACCTCAAGTTCCTCATCGACGGACGCTGGGTCGAACCGGCAGTTCCGGTCGCCCTCGACGTCATCGATCCCGCCACCGAGGAAGCCTTCACGCAGATCGCGCTCGGTTCGGCGGAGGACGTCGATCGGGCGTTTCTCGCGGCGAGGGCGGCGTTCCCCGCATTCTCGCTCTGGTCGAAGGACGAGCGGCTGGCGCTTCTGCGCCGCATCCTTGCCGCATACGAGGCGCGCTACGAGGAGATCGCCCAGGCGGTGAGCCGGGAAATGGGCGCGCCGCTCGCCTTTGCGCGCGACAGCCAGGCGGCCGCCGGCAAGGCGCACCTGGTCGCCACGATCGAGGCGCTGGAGGATTTCGTCTTCACCGAACGGCGCGGCACGACCATGGTGGTGCGCGAGCCGGTCGGGGTCTGCGCGCTCATCACCCCCTGGAACTGGCCGCTCAACCAGATCGTCTGCAAGGTGGCGCCGGCGATTGCCGCCGGCTGCACCATGGTGCTGAAGCCGTCGGAGATCGCGCCGGTCAGCGGCATCATCTTCGCGGAGGTCATGGAGGCGGCCGGCACCCCCGCCGGCGTCTTCAACCTCGTCAACGGAACCGGGCCGGACGTCGGCCAGGTCATGGCCGGCCATCCCGGCGTCGACATGGTCTCGTTCACCGGTTCGACGCGGGCCGGCGTCATCGTCGCCAAGGCCGCCGCCGATACCGTCAAGCGCGTGGCGCAGGAACTCGGCGGCAAGTCGGCAAACATCATCCTTCCCGACGCGGAACTGCAGAGAGCGGTGTCGGAAGGGGTGGTTTCCTGCTTCGGCAATTCCGGCCAGTCCTGCGATGCGCCGACCCGCATGCTGGTGCCGCGCGACCGTCACGACGAGGCGCTCGGCATTGCAAGGGTCGCGGCGGAAGCCCTGAAGGTAGGCGACCCACGGGCCGCCGGGACGGATCTCGGCCCCGTCGTCAGCGAGCAGCAATACGCCAAGATCCAGCGACTGATCGAGGCCGGTATCAAGGAGGGCGCGACGCTGGTGACGGGCGGGCCCGGACGTCCGGAGGGGCTCAACCGGGGCTATTACGTGCGGCCGACCGTCTTCGGCGACGTCACCAACGACATGACCATCGCCCGCGAGGAGATCTTCGGCCCGGTCCTGTCGATCCTGCCCTATGACGGCGATGACGAGGCGGTCGCGATCGCCAATGACACAGTCTACGGGCTTGCAGCCTACGTGCAGTCGGGCAATCTCGAGCACGCGCGCGAGGTTGCGGCGCGGCTGCGAGCCGGCTCGGTCTACATCAACTATCCCGACTGGGATACGCGGGCGCCGTTCGGTGGCTACAAGCAGTCCGGAAACGGCCGCGAGTATGCCGACTGGGGCATTCACGACTTCCTCGAGATCAAGGGCATCGTCGGTTACGGCGGGTGAGGGAAGGGCGCGGAGCCGCCCCCTTTCCAGCGCGCCGGATATTCCTCTAAGCTGCCGATGGCCCCGTGGCCGCCAAAGAGGATGGAACACATGAAAAACAAGCTGCTCGCATCGACGGTCTTCGCCATGACCGTCGCCTTCTCGTCCGCTGCCCTCGCGCAGGAGGCTGAAATCCGCATCGCCACCGAGGGCGCCTATCCGCCCTTCAACTATACGGACGCGGACGGCTCGCTGAAGGGCTTCGACGTCGATATCGCCAATGCGCTCTGCGAGGAGATGAAGGCGAAATGCACCATCGTCGCGCAGGACTGGGACGGCATCATCCCGGGGCTGATGGCCGACAAGTACGACGCCATCGTCGCGTCGATGAGCATTACCGAGGAACGCAAGCAGCAGATCGATTTCACCGACAAGTACTATACGACCCCGCTTGCGGTGATCGCGCCGAAGGACGGCGAGGTGAAGGGTGTCTCGGCCGAGGAACTGAAGGGCAAGGTGGTCGGGGCCCAGGCCTCCACCACGCAGGCGAACTACGCGACGGACGTCTACGAGAAGGCGGGCATCGAGGTGAAGCTCTACCCGACCCAGGAGGAGGCGGCGGCCGACCTGCAGAACGGTCGGATCGACGCCCTGATCTCCGACAAGTTCGTGGTTGCCGACTGGCTGAACGGTGACGGCAAGGATTGCTGCGTCATGGTGGGAGACGTGCCGGGCACCGAGACCGAGGCAGGTATCGGCATCCGCAAGGGTGAGGACGACCTGAAGCAGCGCTTCAACGCCGCGATCCAGGCGATCGTCGCCGACGGCACCTACGGAAAGATCGTCGCCAGGTACTTCCCGTTCGACATCTACTGATCGCCTCCTGATCGGGGCACCCGAAAGGGTCCGGAACGGGATGGACGAGGCCGCCGGACCCGTCCGGCGGCCTTTTGCGTCAGTAGCCGCAGGACCGCAGCTGGGCCTCGTATTTCTGGGCGATGCCGGCGGAGCGCTGCGCCGCCTTCCTGGCGGTCTGCGAGAAGCTGCCGCGCGCATAGCCCGCGTGGCCGGAATAATAGGCGAGGTAGAGGTTGTAGGTGTCGTTGCGCGGGATGCCGTTCTTGACGCTGCTACGGTTGTGATACCAGCCGACGAAGTGGATGGCGTCGCCGAAATCGGTGCGGCGCGCCGACCAGCGTCCGGTGGAGCGCTGGTATTCCAGCCAGGTGCCGTCGAGCGCCTGGGCATAGCCGTAGGCGGTGGACTGGCGCTTCCACGGGATGAAGCCGAGCAGCTTGGTGCGGGGAGGGCGCGCGCGGGCGCGGAAGCCGGATTCCGTATAGATCGTCGACATCAGGACCGGGACCGGAACCCCGAACTCCCGCTCGACCTTCCTGGCGTCTCGCGACCAGTTGTTGAACAGCCCATCCTTCTGCTCGAATACCGCACAGGCATTGTTGATCCGGCTCGGTGCCGATGCGCATGCGGACAGCAGCAACAGGAGCGCGATGGAGAACGCAATACGCATCGCTTAACCTCTCGTTTCGGAAGATTAATGGCGCCTAAAATTTAATGAAAAGTTTCGAGACCCGGCCGGCGGTCCGATCCGTTGCCGGCGGCGCGACTGTGCCAAGACTGGAAAAAATCCGATTTCCGTAAAATTGCATCTTTCCGCTTAAGCGCCCGGCAAAGGCGTTCGCCTATGGTGAAGGCACAGACGGCATGAGGCCCGCACATCCGAGATGACTTCGGAGCACCAGGCGAGACGGCGAAGAACGCCGTCCATCAGAACAGGGTTTCGAACATGCCGATGAAAACTCTTCTTGCCGCGACATTCCTGGCCGCTCTCGTCTCCGGCGGCGTAGCTCAGGCGGCCGGCCCGGCCGGCTTTGCCCGCTCCTTCGCCTCGTCGCCCGCCGTCCGCTACGACATGGCGATGGCAGATCCGATCCGCTCCGCGGCCGAGCCGCAGAGCGCGCCGACCCTTACCCGGTCGCGCGCCATCGAGCTTTCGCGCGTCAACCGCCTCGTCAACACGGCCGTCCGCGGCCTCGACAGCTACCTCGAAGGTTTCGCGCCGGACCTCGGCGACACCGTCGCAGACCGCTGCCACGACTGCGCCGACCTGAAGCGCGACCGTCTGGTCGCCCTCGGCTGGCCGGCAGGTTCGCTGAAGATCTCCTATGCCCTGACCGGCGAGGGCAAGGTGGAGCGGGTCCTGGTCGTCGCGACCGACCGCGGCCAGGTCATCCTCGGCGAACGGCTGACGATGGTCGGCAAGCGTGCCACGGTGGACACCCGTTCGTCCGCAAGCGCCCGCCCGATGGGCGCCGCCGGCCGCGCATACGCCGACATCTGATCTTCGCGGAGACAGTCTTTTCCGCACCCGCCTTCCTCAAGGGGAGGCGGGTTTTCCCTTTTCGGCAATGGCGATGCCGCCCAGCGCCAGCACGAGGGCGGCGACGTGGAAGAACTGCAGGTCCTCACCGATGATCGCCACCGACAGCAGCGTCCCGAAGACGGGAATGAGGTTGATGAAGAGGCTAGCGCGGTTGGGGCCGATGCCTTCGACGCCCTTGATGTAGAGGACCTGGGCGAGCAGGGACGCAAAGAGCGCCGTGTAGAGGACGATCACCCAGCCGCGGGTATCCGGCCAGATCGTCGCGTCGGCGGCATGTTCCCAAAGGACCAGCGGAACGGTTGTCAGGAGCGCGAAGAGCGCCGGGATGGCCATCAGCGTGCGCCAGTCGATGGCCGGCTTCCAGCGCAGCGAAACGGTGTAGACCGCATAGGCGACGACGGCGATCAGCATCAGGGCGTCGCCGAAATTGACCGTGAGGTTCAGGAGGCTCGCGAGGTCGCCGTTCGACGCCGTCAGCGCGACGCCGAGGAGGGTGAGGGAGAAGCCGAACACCTGCGCCAGCGATACCCGCGTCCTGAACAGGATGAAATTGATCAGGAAGATCAGCATCGGAATGCCGGCCTGCTCGATCGCGACGTTGATGGCGGTCGTGTATTTCAGCGCCGTGTAGAGGACCGCGTTGAAGGTCGTGTAGCCGACGACGCCGTAGAAGATCAGGATCGGCAGCCGTTTGCGGACGACCGGCCAGTCCTTCCTCAACTGCGGCACGGAAATGGCGAAGATGATCGCGACGGCGAAGGCCCAGCGCCAGAAAGTCAGCATCATCGGGCTGACATGGCCCACCGCAAGCTTGCCGGCCACGGCGTTGCCGCCCCATGACAGCGTGGCGATCACGAGACACAGATAGGCCGTTTTGTGCAAGATCATCTCCGTGGGGGAGGGGGTGGAGGTCGCAATCGACGTCCGCAGATAGACCGCAGTCCCCCGTTTTGTCACGCAAAAACCTCTTTTGCGGTCACAAACAGATCGCAATCCTTGAAACGAGGTCTTATAGATGCGCCGGTTTGAGTTGGCGCATGGAATGCGCGAAAACAGGAAAAGCAAAAGATGACGAACGTCGTGGTAGTCGGCTCCCAGTGGGGTGACGAGGGCAAGGGCAAGATCGTGGACTGGCTGTCGGAGCGCGCGGACATCGTCGTGCGCTTCCAGGGTGGACACAATGCCGGTCATACGCTCGTCATCGACGGCGTCAGCTACAAGCTGTCGCTGCTGCCCTCCGGCGTCGTGCGGCCCGGCAAGATGGCCGTCATCGGCAACGGCGTTGTGGTCGATCCGCATGCGCTGATCGCCGAGATCGACAAGCTCGGCAAGCAGGGCGTGACGATCACCCCCGACAACCTCCGCATCGCCGACAACGCCACCCTCATCCTGTCGCTCCACCGGGAACTTGACGGGATGCGCGAGGACGCCGCCTCCAACACCGGGACGAAGATCGGCACCACCCGCCGCGGCATCGGCCCGGCCTACGAGGACAAGGTCGGCCGTCGGGCGATCCGCGTCATGGATCTCGCCGATCTCGACACGCTCGGCGGCAAGGTGGATCGCATCCTGACCCATCACAATGCCATCCGCCGCGGGCTCGGCGCGCCGGAAGTCTCCCACGAGGCGATCATGGAGGAGCTGACCTCGGTCGCCGACCGCGTTCTGCCGTTCCGCGAGACGGTCTGGCTGCTTCTCGACAAGGAGCGCCGCAAGGGTGCCCGCATCCTGTTCGAAGGGGCGCAGGGCTCGCTGCTCGACATCGACCACGGCACCTATCCCTTCGTGACCTCGTCCAACACGGTCGCGGGCCAGGCTGCCGCCGGTTCGGGCATGGGCCCGGGCACGCTCGGCTATATCCTCGGCATCACCAAGGCCTACACGACCCGCGTCGGCGAGGGCCCGTTCCCGACCGAGCTCAACGACGAGATCGGCCAGTTCCTGGGCGAGAAGGGCCATGAGTTCGGCACCGTCACTGGCCGCAAGCGCCGCTGCGGATGGTTCGACGCCGCGCTGGTGCGCCAGTCGGTCGCGACCAACGGCATTACCGGCATCGCGCTGACCAAGCTCGATGTCCTCGACGGCCTCGACGAACTGAAGATTTGCGTCGGCTACAAGCTCGACGGCCAGGAGATCGACCACCTCCCCGCCAGCCAGGCGGCGCAGGCCCGCGTCGAGCCGGTCTACATCACCCTGGAGGGCTGGAAGGAATCGACAGTCGGCGCGCGCAAGTGGGCGGATCTGCCGGCTCAGGCGATCAAGTATGTTCGCCAGGTGGAAGAGTTGATTGGCGCGCCTGTCGCCCTACTTTCCACGAGCCCGGAACGCGAGGATACGATACTTGTGACCGATCCCTTTGAGGATTAAAGTTTCCGTCCGGTTATCGTTACCAGCCGGTTAATCGACCGGTGACCATGAGAAAGTGCTGATGGCAGATTTTGTAGCGGTTATCCGCCGAGCTGTGGATGGTCTGGCGAAGAACACGCCGGAAATGCGCGCCAAGGTATACGACAAGGCACGCGCGGCGGTTCGGCGGCAACTCGAGAACATGAAGCCGACGCCTTCCGAGGACTTGATCCTCAGGCAGATGGGCAAGCTTGAGGCGGCGATCGAATCGGTCGAGGCGGAGCATGCCGAGGCATTGCCGGCGGATGCTCCCGCGGTCGCGCCGGTCGTTGCCGCGCCCGATGTCGGTTATGAACAGGAGCCGGTGGCCGAACAGCCGCCGGCCCCGGAGGCCGTTGCCGAACCGGCAGCGCCGGTGGCGTCCGACGCGGAATGGCAGCATCACGAGGCTGCGCCCGCACAGTCCGAGGCCGTCGAGGACTATCCCGGCGATCATCGTGAAAGGGCGGACGAGCCCCATCAGGGCGATCACGGCTATGCCGAGCCGGCCCATGAGGCCGTCGTCGAAGCCTATCCGGAAGACACTGCCCCGGCGCAGGAACCGGACTATCCGCCGGCGGCCGGGCATGGTGCCGAGGCTTTCGAGCCTGTCGGCGAAACGTGGCCGCGCGATCCCGATGCGCCGTCCGAGGGCGAGCATCACCAGGCATATTCCGAGCACCCGGGCGAGGCGGAGGAGCCGCGGCATGTCGAAGCGGACGTCCAGCCCGCCACCTGGCCGGAACAGGACGCCGCCTATCTGCCCCACGAGCAGCACCCGGCGGATGTAGTCGCGCCGGAGCCCGTCTCCGCGACCTCGCCGGTGGAAGAGGAAACGGGCTGGCATCCCGAGGAAGTCCAGCCGCCGGCCCCCGCAGCCGGGGACGAATGGACCTGGCCGCCGGAGGAACCCCGCAGGGAAGCCGCCGCCGCCTGGGACAGGCCGGAGACTTTCGAAACCACCAGCGCGCCCGCGGAAGGTTCCCACGATCACCAGCCGTCGATCGAGCCGGTCGAGGCCCATTTCGGCGAGGAGACGCATGTCTCGGCCGATTCCGTCCGGATGCCGTCGATCGCCGAATTCCCCGAGGTGGGCGAGACAGGGCACGTTGATCCGGCCCGGCCCGAAGACGAGGGTGCCTACGCAGCCTATGCGACCGATCCGGCGCCGCGGCAGAACGGGGGCGATCCCTGGACCGACCTCGAGGAACTGATCGGCTACAACAAGGACGCGCTTCCTGCCTCGACCGCCGCCGCCATCGGTGCGGGCAGCGGGGAGGAGATGGTTCCGCCTCCGCCCCGCACCTATCGCGTGGCACCGAAGAAGCGGAACTATACGGCTCCGATCCTCGCCGTGATCGCCTTCCTGATCGTCGCGGCGGGCGCCTATGCGCTGTGGATCAACCGTGACGAGATCATCGGTGACGCAGGCGTGCCGAGCACGTCGGATACCGCAACCGGCCAGGCGGCGGGGGATGCCGCTCCGGCAGCCGGCTCGGCAGGTACCGCGGATGCGACGGCTCCGGCGCAGGCGACGGCCCCGCAGGCCGACGCGACCGCCGGGGCGAGCGAAGACGGTGTCTCCGCCGATGCGAAGTTCACCCAGCGGCTCCTGGCCGACGGCACCGAGGTCGATGACGGCCCGGCGGCCGGCGGCCCGACCGGCGAGGGGCAGTCGGTGGCACAGCTGAACGCACCGCCGGCCGCGCCTGCGCAGGCGGGTGCCGCTCCGGAGACGGCGCCGACCGAGCCCGCAGCCACCCCCGCCGACGCGGCCGCGCTCGCCGGCGAGAAGATGTTCCTCTACGAGGAGCGTCTCGGCCAGACGGCGCCGACGGCGATCGAGGGTGCCGTATCCTGGAGCCTCCAGCAGGAAGCCGGCCAGGACGGCAGGCAGGAGCCTGTCGTGCAGGGACGCATCAACGTTCCCGGCCGCGGCCTGACGGCGCTGATGACGTTCAAGCGCAATACCGATCCCTCGCTTCCCGCAAGCCATCTGGTCGAGATCGTCTTTGCGGTGCCGGCCGGTTTCGAGGGCGGTGCGATCGACAGCGTCCAGCGGATCGCAATGAAGCAGACGGAGCAGGATCGCGGGGATTCCCTGATCGCCGTACCGGCGAAGATCACCGACGACTTCCACATGATCGCGCTGAACGACTTTCCGGACGCGCGGGCGACGAATATCGAGCTCATGCGGTCGCGCAACTGGATCGATATCCCGCTGTCCTACCGCAACGGCCGTCGCGCGCTCCTGACCCTGCAGAAGGGTCCGGCCGGGACGGAGGCCTTCAACGAGGCGATCCGCGAGTGGGGTGCCCTGAACGGCGGTACCAACGGAACCACGCCGCCGCCCCCGACCGGCCAGTAAGGCCGGCAGAGGGCCCAGCGAGGCGGGCCAGCAGAATGAAGAAGGGCCGGCGGAGTGATCCGCCGGCCCTTTTTGTATCGTCGTTGCTGAAGAACGTCAGCCTATCAGGCGTCGACCACCCGCAGCGCATTGGCTTGCGCCAGCGCCTCGTTCTGGACGGCTTCCTGAACCTTCTCGAAGGCGCGAACCTCGATCTGGCGCACGCGTTCGCGGCTGATGTCGAATTCGCTCGACAGTTCCTCCAGCGTGATCGGATCGTCGGCAAGGCGGCGGGCCTGGAAGATGCGGCGCTCGCGATCGTTGAGGACGCTCATCGCCTTGGCGAGCATGCGCCGGCGGGTTTCGAGTTCGTCCTGTTCGATCAGCACGTCTTCCTGGCTCTCGTGGTCGTCCACGAGCCAGTCCTGCCACTGTCCGGATTCGCCTTCCGTGGCGCGGATCGGGGCGTTCAGCGATGCATCGCCGGAAAGCCGGCGGTTCATCGAGACGACCTCCTCCTCGGAGACGTTCAGCCTGGTGGCGATCTCCGCCACCTGCTCGGGCTTCAGGTCGCCTTCCTCGATCGCCTGCAGGCGGCCCTTGAGCCGGCGCAGGTTGAAGAACAGGCGCTTCTGGTTGGCGGTGGTGCCCATCTTCACGAGCGACCACGAACGCAGGATGTATTCCTGGATCGAGGCCTTGATCCACCACATGGCATAGGTTGCGAGACGGAAGCCGCGTTCGGGATCGAACTTCTTGACGGCCTGCATCAGGCCGACATTGCCTTCCGAGACAACCTCGCCGATGGGCAGGCCATAGCCGCGATAGCCCATGGCGATCTTCGCCACGAGGCGAAGATGGCTCGTCACCAGTTGATGTGCGGCGTCGCGATCCCCATGTTCTGCATAACGCTTGGCGAGCATGTATTCCTGCTGCGGCTCAAGCATCGGAAACTTGCGGATCTCGTCGAGATAGCGATTGAGACCGGCTTCGCCGGCCGTGATCGACGGCAGTGTGTTGCGGGCCATAAAGCACCCCCTTCTGATCGATTTCTCCTGGCTCCCTCTTCACGAGCGACAGGCGCTGAGGCGAGCCAAACGGTGCGGATCATTTCCGATCCCACACCGACCCAGATGACAGATAAGTACGGCGGAACATTGATGCAAGCAGCGGGGCCGCATCACTTAAACGTTATTTCATTACATTTCTGTAATGTATGTTCGCCGGTGTGTTCGTGGTGTCTAACTCTGAAGCGCCACGATGAGTTCTTGCATGTCTTCGGGCATCGGAGCCTCGAATTCCATGACCTCGCCGGTGCGCGGGTGCTCGAATGCGAGCAGGAAGGCGTGCAGGGCCTGGCGGTGGAAACGGCCGGCGACGGTTCTCGCAGGCTCCGGCAGCAGGTTGATCTTGGTGCGGAAGCCGGCGCTGTAGTCGAGATCGCCGAGAAGCGGGCAGCCGATATGGGCCTTGTGGACACGGATCTGGTGCGTGCGCCCGGTTTCCAGCCGGCACTCGACCAGCGAGGCGAGGGCGGTGGCGTCCGGCTTCTCGTGAAAGCGCTCGACCACCTCGTAATGGGTGATCGCTTCGCGGGCGTCGTCGCTCCCCTCCCGCTTGACGGCACGCTTGGTGCGGTCTCCCCCGCGGCCGAGCGGCGCGTCGATGGTTCCCTTCAACTGCTTGGGCCGTCCCCAGACGATCGCCTGGTAGGCCCGTTCCAGCGGCCCGGTGCGGCCGTGATCGGCAAACTGCGCGGCGAGATGGCGGTGGGCGACGTCGTTCTTGGCGGCGACCAGCACGCCGCTCGTATCCTTGTCCAGCCGATGGACGATGCCGGGCCGGCGTACGCCGCCGATGCCGGAGAGGCTCTCGCCGCAATGGTGGATGAGCGCGTTGACCAGGGTCCCGGTCCAGTTTCCGGCGCCCGGATGGACGACCAGGCCGGCGGGCTTGACGATGACGATGACGTCCGCGTCCTCGTAGAGCACGTCGAGGGGGATATCCTCGCCCTTCGGCTCCGGATCTTCCGGTTCCGGTAGGACGATCTCCACCGGATCGCCCGGCGCGACCTTCCGCTTCGGCTCCGTGCAGACGGTCCCCTTCAGCGAAACGGCTCCCTGCTCGATCAGCGCCTTGATGCGGCTGCGGGAGAACTCGCCCTCAAGCGCCGTCGCAAGCCAGGCATCCAGCCGGCCCTCGGCGCCTTCGTCGGCGACGAGCACTTTCCTTGGCGCGTCGGCTTGTTTAAAGGGATCGTTCATTCAAGGTAATCCGATAGCAGCGAGGACGTTCAGCAATGGCCCATCCTGATCCCGAGGAACAGGAAGAACCGCTTGATCCGGCGATGGAAAGGATCCGCCGGAAGATGGTGCTTCTGCAACTCGTCTCGGGCGGCATTTTGTTCGTCTGCTTTATGGCGGTCCTCGCCGCGGTTGTCTACAAGGTCGCGCAGCGTCCCGACGAGGCCCCGGTGGCCGCGTCCGGCTTCGCGGTGCCGTCCGACCAGCCGCTGACGTCGTCCGTCGATCTTCCCGCAGGCTTCGAGGTGCGTTCGGTATCCATGTCCGGCTCGCAGCTGCTCTTCTACGGCAGCGTGGCGGGCGTGCAGAAGGCGCTGGTCTACGATCTTTCGCTCGGTCGGCTCGTAGCCGACGTGTCGATAGGCAATGCGCCCTGACCCGTGACCGCTGACCGCCCTCTCATCCGCATCAGCGATCCCGACGACGAGCGGATCGCCGAATTCCGCAACATCCGGGAGCGCGACCTCACCGGTCGCGACCACCGGTTCATTGCCGAAGGCACGGTCGTGCTGCGGATGCTCGCGGCCGCGCATGCCCGGGCAGGGGATTTCACGGCGGAGAAGATCCTGCTCCTGGAGAACCGGGTGGCCGGGCTTTCAGCGGAGCTGTCGGCCTTTCCCGCCGACGTGCCCGTCTATGTCGCCTCGGCCGAGGTCCTCGACGCGATCGCCGGCTTCCACCTCCACCGCGGCGTGCTCGCCCTCGGGCGTCACCTGCGGCAGGCAGGGCCGGCGGAACTCCTGGAGAGCCTGCCGGAGCGCGCCCTCGTGGTCGCGGCCTGCGGGATTTCCAACCATGACAATATAGGTGCGATGTTCCGCAATGCCGCGGCCTTCGGCGCCGATGCGGTGCTCCTGGACGAGACCTGCTGCGACCCGCTCTACCGCAAGTCGCTGCGGGTTTCCGTCGGCGCTGTGCTCAAGGTTCCCTATGCGAGGGGCGGGACGATAGAGACCAATCTCTCGGCCCTCGTGGATGCGGGTTTTCACGTCTGGGCCTTGTCCCCCTCGGGCTCGACCGATGTGCGGGACATCCCCGTCAGCGCACGCGTCGCGCTTGCGACGGGAACCGAGGGCGAGGGATTGCCGCAGGACGTGCTTGACCGGTTCGATACGGCGAGGATCGCCCAGGCGCCAGGGCTCGACAGCCTCAAGGCGGCGACTGCCACGGCCGTGGCGCTCTACCAGATCGCCGCCGGGCAGGGCCGGATCTAGGTTAGCCTGCGGCCTCGTGGGCAAGGCCGATCGCCGCGGACGCACGGGCGGCAAGGCTTTCCCGCCCGGCCGAGGAGGCGGATTGCGCGCCGGCCAGGATCGGCAGGATAGGCGAGTTCTTTCCTTCGGCCTTCGCGGTGAGCGCCACCATGCTCGCGGCGATGACGGCGAGCTCGTCCCGCAGGGCTTCGTCATGGACGTCGGAACCGGCCTTCAGCAAACGGTCCGAAAGCGCCCTGGCGCGGTTGTGGACCTCGTCGGCGAGGGCCGACAGCTCCGGCGAGGCCGCAATCCTCTCCGAAATCGCCGCGCTCCCGCCCTGCTTCGCCTCGGCCAGTTCGACGACTTCGGTCGCGTCGCCCCGGGGTGGCGACACATTCCTCAGGGCGATGCCGGCGGCCTTGCCGGATGTCTTCGAAATCCGGGAGACCTCACGCGTCTCCGCGCCGGAATTCCTGAGCTTCTCCTTGAGAAGGTCGATTTCCTGGAGACGTCGTTCCAGCGCGTTCTCCTTGTCGGTGCGCGCGGCGATCTCGCGGGAAAGCTTGTCCTCGAGGCGCATGGCGCGGTGCTCCTCCTGGGAAAGCCGCGTTTCCGCGTCCTTTGCCCGGGACGTCTGCATCTTGATGTCCGCCCGCAGCGCGTCGCGCTCGTCCCGAAGGGCGCTGATGCGGAACTTCAGGTTCTCGATCTCGGTATCGCGCGCCATGAGGTCGATGCGCAGTCCGTCGAGGTCGCTCG
>JAEZHO010000386.1 GCA_023416545.1 Pseudomonadota bacterium | reverse complement strand
GGTTTTCCGTGTAGCGGACGATCCGGCCATGAATGGCGGGCGCGACGAGCATCGCCAGCAGTGCCGCGGTCAGGAAACCCAAGCCGAAGAGAAGGGCGAACTGGATCACGATGGAACGGTCCCACTGGCTTGGATGGATGGAGAAGGTGCCACGCCTTTAAGCATAATCCGCCCGCAAGCGCGCGGCGCGCCCCGGAATGCTCTGCCCTGCATGAAGTCCCTCCCTTTCGCCGGGTGGCATAATCGCCTGGATCAGAATGGGTTCCACGTTGGCGTACGCGTCAGCTTCAGGTAGCCGACATTGATGCCGAGGCGGGCGCCCACGCCCGTGCGGATCGGCACGAGGACGACGTCGTTGTTGCGCATCACGGTCATGCCGACGCCGGCGACGACGAAGGCGGAGCCGGATACGCCGCCGAAGCGGGCATAGAGGGCGTCGATGGACGGCAGGTCGTAGACGAGCATCATGGCGCGTGAGCCCTGGCCGCCGTAGTCGATGCCGAGCGAGGGACCCTGCCAGAAGACCGGGTGCTGGCCGGCATTCTTCGTATAGAGTTCACCCTCGCCATAGGTCAGGCCGGCGATGAAGGCGCCGGAACCCTCCTGGCCGAGGATATAGCCGTTCGGCAGGCCGTACTGCTCGAAAGCCCTCTCGACCACCTTCGCCAGGCCGCCGCTCGTGTTGCCGAAGAAGCTGTGGCCAGCATCGATGACTTCCTGCGCCGTGTACTGGCTGCTGTTCTGGGCCATGGCCGGACGAACGGCGGCTGCCGTGGCCATCACGAGCAGGGTGAGCATCGTCGCGGCAAGGCGGGCTGGAAGGGTGGTCTCATAAAGGCGCATCGATCGGTCCGTCTTGTTTGTCGGTACGGGGTGCGGTTTTCCTATACTGGGTGAAGGGGTCTTAACAATCGGTTTACCAAATATGTTGTCATTATGGCCGCGCCCGCGCCATGTTCGCGCAACCTTGCTGCGGCATTAGCACTGGCAGGACAAGCATCAGGAGAAAAATATGCCCAGGAACCCGAATCTCACCCTCGAAGGGCCGGATCTTGCGGCGCTCCTGTGCAGTCGCGTCTGTCACGACGTGATCTCGCCGGTCGGCGCGATCAACAACGGGCTGGAACTTCTCGACGAGGGCGCATCCGACGCCGACGCGCTGGACCTGATCCGGACCTCGGCGCTCAACGCCGCCGTACGCCTCAAGTTCGCCCGGCTTGCCTTCGGCGCATCCGGCTCCGTCGGCGCCTCCATCGACACGGGTGAGGCGGAGAAGGCAGCGAAGGACTTCGCTTCCGCCGAGAAGAAGACCGAGGTGACCTGGAGCGGGCCGCGGGCGATCGTCGCCAAGAACCGGGTCAAGCTGCTGCTGAACCTCTTCCTGGTGGCCTATGGCGGCATTCCGCGCGGCGGCTCCGTCGACGTCACGCTCGAAAACCCGGAATACGACGCGAAGTTCGTCATCACCATCAAGGGCCGGATGATGCGGGTGCCGGCCAAGTTCGTCGAGATCGCCGAGGGTACGCTCTCCGAGCCGGTCGACGCGCACTCGATCCAGCCCTACTACACCGTGCTCCTCGCCGAGGAATGCGGCATGGATCTGCGCCACGTGGTCTCCGAGGACAAGATCGTCTTCATCGCGGAAACCCGCCCGGCCTGATCACGCTCCAGAGCCGGTTCCCGGCTCCCTGAAAGCCCCGATTTTCCAGGTAACCATTCCTTAGAGGCATGGACATATGCTCGCGCTTGTCCCTGCCTCCAAGGCGGGGTGGTGCAGGGGGAGTTTTGGTCAATGCAGCGCCTGATGATCGCCGATGGTTCCGATGTCGTCCGCAAGGTCGGAAAGCGTATCCTGTCGGAACTGGGGTTCGTGGTCGTCGAGGCGGCGAGCGCGGGCGAGGCGATCAGCCGCTGCCAGGCCGAACTGCCGGCCTTTCTCATCGTCGATGCCGCCATGGACGGCGCCCTTGACGTCATCCACGCCGTCCGGGAACTGCCGAACGGCAAGACCGTCCGCATCTTCTACTGCGTCATCGAGGCGGACCTCAAGAAGATGATGCTCGGCAAGCGGGCAGGCGCCACCGACTTCCTGCTCAAGCCCTTCGACCGAAAGATCCTCACCTCGGTCTTCGGTGGCCTCTCGGTCGCCGCCTGACGATCCTTTCCGGACAAGCTCTTCGCGGGCTGGCGCCAATGGCGCAGCCTCTCTTCCCGCCACGCCTGCCGAGCGGATACGAAAACGCCCGCGGCAGGCGCGGGCGTGAAATCAATCCAGTCCGATATGGCCCGATCAGGCGCTTTCGGCGTAATCGTTGCCTTCCGGCTCGCGGAGCACGTAGCCGCGGCCCCAGACCGTCTCGATGTAGTTGGCGCCGCCGGCCGCATTGGCGAGCTTCTTGCGAAGCTTGCAGATGAAGACGTCGATGATCTTCAGTTCCGGCTCGTCCATGCCGCCATAGAGGTGGTTGAGGAACATTTCCTTCGTCAGCGTGGTACCCTTGCGGAGCGAGAGCAGCTCCAGCATCTGGTATTCCTTGCCGGTGAGGTGAACGCGCTGGCCGCCTACTTCAACCGTCTTGGCATCCAGGTTGACGATGAGTTCGCCGGTGATGATGATCGACTGGGCGTGACCCTTCGAGCGGCGGACGATGGCGTGGATGCGGGCCACCAGTTCGTCCTTGTGGAAGGGCTTGGTCATGTAGTCGTCGGCGCCGAAGCCGAGGCCGCGCACCTTGTCCTCGATGCCGGCCATGCCGGAGAGGATGAGGATCGGCGTCTTGACCTTGGAAAGCCGCAGCGTGCGCAGCACCTCGTAACCCGACATGTCGGGGAGGTTCAGGTCGAGGAGAATGATATCGTAGTCGTAGAGCTTGCCGAGATCGACGCCTTCTTCGCCCAGGTCAGTCGTATAGACGTTGAAGCTTTCAGACTTCAGCATCAGTTCGATGCTCTGCGCTGTCGCGCTGTCATCTTCAATGAGTAGAACCCGCATGTTTTTCCCCTTTGCCGCCGCCCAGGCAGTCCGTGCCCCCTAAGCGAGACGGATCCAGCCGCGCCTGATTTGGAAGCTGCCACCAAATGGTTAACAAATTCTTATTGCCCCTGGCAAGGGGTGATGAATTTATTAAGCATAAAGCTCAGCCAACTGATTTCTCATCAGGATTGGTCATCGCCTGACTTGAATCTTTGCGTGAAGAAATCCCGCTAAGTGATTCATGCGACTCTCCATTGTCGCGTCCAGTTTTCGGCCTCGGCATTTACCGACCCTTAAATGATGACCGGTAGTGTTAATGATGCCCGTAAACGAAAGGTTAACGCGGAAGGAGTTCGGATTAACGCGACCGGATATTTTTGCCGGGAGTGTATCGATCCGGTTACAGGCGGGGTGCCGCTACCCACGGAGTATTGCGTATGAAGTCGCGTGACAGCCTAGTCCGCCTGAAGGAATTTCAGGTCAATGAGAAACGCCGTCAGCTGCAGCAGTTGCAGATGATGATGGCAGAGTTCGAACGCATGGCGAAGGAACTCGAGCACCAGATCGGCCTGGAGGAGAAGAAGTCGGGAATCACCGATCCGACCCATTTTGCCTACCCGACGTTTGCCAAGGCGGCGCGCCAGCGTGCCGACAACCTGCAGGTCTCGATACGAGAACTCAAGACGCAGCAGGAAGCAGCGGAACTGGCGGTCGAGGAAGCCCAGGCCGAGTTTGCAAGGGCGGCAGCGCTCGAGGAGCGCGACGGAGCGATGCGCGCCCGCGCCTGACATCCGTTCAGGACGGGATCTGCGAAGCCGCGGGCCGGGAGGCCACGCGGCCTTCGCCGTTTGAGCGAGGTCTCGCTCCGCGTTTCCTGGCGGCGGTCAGCCGCTGATCACGTCTCGCCAGTCCGGGTGGCGGGCGACCTGCGCCTTGAAGAAGGGGCAGAGCGGGATGATCTTCCACTCTCCGCGCCGCGCGCCCTCCACGGCGTAGGCGGCAAGCGCCTGGCCGACGCCCTTGCCGCGCAGGGCATCCGGCACGCCCGTATGGTCGATGATGATGAGTGTCGGCGACGTGCGGGAATAGGTCATCTCCGCCTCGTGCCCGTCGACCAGGGCGACATAGCGTCCGCCCGAGCGACCTTCTTCCTGCCTGATGTCCATGGAAATCTCCCTTTGGCGGGAGGGAGGCTAGAGCATCCGCGGAGAGCGGCCAAGGGTCAATGCGGTCCGCGTGGGCGGATGCTGAGGTCCGCACATGCCAAAAGGCGCCGCGGTGTGGTCTCCCGTTCGGCGCCTCTGCTGCAGGTGGTGCGGGTCGGAACTAGTGCCGGTACTGCTGGATACGCGTCGTCCGGAGGCCGGCAAGACCGTGATCGTTGATGGAGGACTGCCAGGAGAGGAACTCCTCGACGGTCAGCGTATAGCGTTCGCAGGCTTCTTCGAGGCTCAGCAGTCCGCCCCGAACCGCGGCGACCACCTCGGCCTTGCGGCGGATGACCCAGCGGCGGGTATTGGCCGGCGGCAGGTCGGCTATCGTCAGCGGACTGCCATCGGGGCCGATGACATACTTTACTCGGGGTCGTATCAATTCGGTCATGGAACTCTCTACACAAACACAAGACCACGAGCGGGAGCCTAGACCGGCAGTTTTAACATTTACCTAAATGTGGCGAAGCATTTGTTCCGGAGGCCGACGGCGGGCGAGAAAAGTCTCGCGCC
>JAEZHO010000380.1 GCA_023416545.1 Pseudomonadota bacterium | reverse complement strand
CCGGCCACGGTGACCCGTGCCCCGCCGGCCTTCAGCATCAGGACACGCCGACGGACCGCAGCGTCGCTCAGGTCATGTGCAAGATAGAGAACATCTGTCATGTCCACGCTTTCCCTTGCTGCGTTGTATCCGGGTGGAGAGCCTCTCAATTGAGCTTGCAGAGGAGCGATTCCGCGAACTGGCACTCGTCGCCCTGCGCCGTGAAGGCAACACGCTCGACCTCCATCGTCCGTGGTCCCTCGTAGGAAAAGTGGCCCATCCAGCTGCTGAGGTTGTCGGTTCCCCAGAAGCTCAGAAAGATTTTCTGAGGGTTGGAAGGGATCTTCGCAGGATCCGTGACCTCATGGACGAGCTCGCCATTCACGAAGTAGCGCAATCGGTCTTTTTCCCAGATGAAGGCATAATCGTGGAACGTCGTATCGGCCTCTTCGTCAAGACCCACCATCTTTTCGTTGCCGCCCTTGGCGGAGACATATTGGTTGAGCTGCACCTGGCGAAGGTTCTTGCCCAGCACTTCGAAGTCGATCTCATCGTGTGGCTTCTTGTCGGTTGGGCCGATGTAGGTGAAAAAGGCCGAATTGACGCCGGAGTCCTCCCCGGCCTTCATCCGCGCTTCGTAAGTGCCATAGCCGTATCGCGCCCGGGTCTGGATCTCTCCGCAGGCAAATTCGCGGTCGCGGACATCGGCTTTCTCGAGACCGAGCTGGACCTTTCCATCCTCGATGCGGATCTGCTTCTTCGACCAGACACAGTTCTGGTGATTGCCGTTGCTCCAGCCGTCGGAGACGTACCAGAACGAGCTGTCGAGACTGTCGAACTCCTCGACGAAGGAGGCGCCCGCGGTCTTGTCCTGTGCGAGGGCCTGGGAGCCTGCCGCCCCTATTGCAAGTCCGATGGCAGCAACGAGCATGGTTCGCCTTCCAGCGAAAAGGATCTTGGACATGGCTTATCTCCGATCTTGGCTGAACGCGCCGCCGTTTGCGGCAAGAGCGTCGGGATCATCCAGGCGACGGGACGCCGGCAAGGCCCGCGCAATCCGGTCTCTGCTTCCCGTCAGGACCTGATAGATTCCAGGCAGGAGGCGGCTGATGACGGCATTGGAGGAAATCAGGATCGCAAAGGTGGCCAGGATCGCCCCCATGTAGAACAGCGAATACTCAGCGGCCGTGCCGACCCGGTTCCAGACCATCCACAGGGCTACAAGCACCGGATAATGGCCACAGAATATCCAGAAGCTAAGACTGCCCGTATTCGCCAGTCTTTGTCCCAACCCTGTCTGGATGAGCAGGGCTGACAGCAGCCAGACGCCGAGTGCCCCGACGATGGAGAGCATGTTGCGGGCCAGCTTCAGCCAAAAGGCAAAGTCCGGGCCTGTCAGGTAAAGGGCCGAGGCCAGCAGCACCGCAGCAACCAATGTCACGACGACACCGATCCGGGCGTGATGGTCCAACGCCTTGGCGTCAACTTCGTGCACCGCCAGGGCAATGCCGAAGGTAAAGCTGAACAGGATCGACTTCTTCAGCACCAGGCCGATGGTCACGTCCGGCAGGATCGCGAGAAGAAAGAGGGCGCCGCAGGTGAGCCAGGGAGCGCGCGCGACGAGCGCGGCCAGAAGCGGCGAAAGAAGGATGCAGACGAAGAGGTCGCGCAGGAAGTATAGCGGCAGGTTGATCGGGTATCCCTGGAGCGCGATGGCGCTGTTGGCGAACTCGGCAGCCCCGCTGTTCCAGAAATCCGGAAAGTAACCGATGCCGACCTGCGCAAGCTGCATGACGAGGATCAGCAGCAAGAGCGTGAGGTTCCACTGCAGGAACGGCAACACGACCGTATCGAGCTTCGACCGGACGACGGATTGATATCGGAAGCCGGAAAGCCCCCGCCTGAAGAGGAGATAGCCGGAGATCGCGCTCAGGCAGGGCACGCCGATCCGGAACAGGCTGTCGCCGAGGAAGACCCTGAGCCAGTCGAACAGCCCGAACTGCCCCAGGAACGGGCTCGTCTGAGGATCAAAAGGCACGTGGACAAACACGATGCCGCAGATCAGAAGGATGCGCATCAGGTTGATGCGGGAAGACAGGTTCTGATCAACCGCCAAATGAGTCACCCCTATTTGGGCAGCGCCTCCCTCGCCACCGGTTCAGTCAAAGCAGACTGGTGCCCGCGTCCTTGAAAACATCGACGTCGGATTGGAGCAAAATGTGGCGGCGCAGCAAAAAGGCCAGACCCAAGATTCCACCATGTCATTTGAGGGGCATTGCCGTGGCGCTAACCTCCATGGAACCAAGGCATGTTAGGCAGGCTTCAATTATAAGAACGGCATGTTTTTCTTCCGCTGGAGAGAAGTCGAACTCAGGTGCATGAAGCATATCCTGCACCGAGGGGATGTAATGTGGCTCCAATCGGGCAGCTAGGCCGCCGCCACGCCCCTTGTCCGGACGAGTCGGAAAAGCTTGCGCAACAGCGTCCGCTCCGTGAGCAGCAGAAGAGCGCCGTAGATCACTGCGCCAATCGCGGCCCCCGCCGCGAGCTGCAGGTACTCGTGGTCGAGCCACGCCTGTATCGGCCCCAGCGAAAGGCGCACGCAGACCGCCATGATCATCGCGTTGATCATGGAACGGCTGGTCGTCAGCAAGCCGCTGAGGAAGGGAATGTTATCGACGCGGAAGACCGCCCAGGAATAGCCGATCAGGGTGGCTGCGTTGACGACGCAGAGCGCGATCATCGCGTCGACCAGCGTGCCGTACCACGCAGCCATCGCGACGGCGACGGTGGTCACGACGGCACGGATCACGGCCGACCAGAAGAGTGCGTGCCCGTGGCCGGCGCCCTTCAGATAGGGGATGAACGTGCTGCATGGGGTCACGATGCCCTTCGAGAGCGCCAATAGCCCCAGTACCGGCCATGCATGGGCCCACGCGGCGCCGAAGATGACCGTCATCGCCGGCTCGGCGACCGCCCAGAGCCCGAACATGGCGGGCGCCAGAAGAACGGTCGTGACCTGCGTGCTGAGAATCAACGCATCGGAGCGCCGTTTTCGATCCTCCCCCATGAGACTGAACGCCGGGAAGAGGACGCCCATGACCGCCGTCAGCACCACCTGGTTGGGAATGCTGGCGAAGCGGTTTGCCACGGAATAGGCACCGGCATCGGAGAGTCCGAGCAGACGCGCAACGATGATCATGGGGGACTGAAAGGTCGCGAAATTCGCGATTTCGGACCCCATGACCCCGGAACTGAAGGCGAGCAGCGGCTTCAGCTTCGCCGGACGGAGGACCAGCCTGGGCATATAACGTGCCGCCGAGTAGAGCCCGACCAGCCGGATCAGCGCCGAGCAGAATAGCTGCGCGACGAGAGCCCAGACGCCGAAACCGAGATAGGCCATGAAGACAGCCATGACCGCCGCGGTCGACTCGGAGATCGTGCTCCACATCGCGTCCTTGCTGAAGTTCATGCGCTTGGCCAGCAGTGTGTAGGCAACATCGCCGGCCAGTTGCACGGGGATCAGGAGCGCCATGATCTGCAATAAGGGAACACTTTCGACGGCGCCCATCAGGCTCCCGAGCGGCGCGGCCCACACGTAGAGACAGAGCGACATCAAAAGCGCCATGAACAGGTTGGCCCAGAAGACGCTGTGAACGGTCTCCTCGTCGGCGTCCTGCATGACGAGCGCCGCCGTCAGTCCGGCACCGCCGATCATGGCGAGAAACTGCACCACGGTGAGCGCCACCGCGACGACGCCGAACTCATCGGGCGTGAGCAGCCGTGCGAGAATGGGCACGGTGACAAATTTCAGCCCGAATGTGGCGGTCTTTGACAGAACGCTCCATCCGACATTTGTCGTGATCGTCTTCACGCCATGAACTGGAGCCATAGATAAGATCCCGTAGCTGGGTCGTTCGGCGAAAGCCTAGGACAGCCTTTTACCAGCGAACTTGCATTCCTTCAGCGACAGCAGGGGCGAAAAGATGGCGACATTCACGGTAGTTATTCCGTTCTATCAACGAGAGGCAGGCATTCTGCGGCGTGCCTTGACTTCGGTATTCGAGCAGAGCTTCCAGGATTTCGACGTCCTGGTGGTGGATGACGCGTCTCCCCTGGAGGCAGAGAGGGAACTGGAGCCGCTCGATGCAAAGGCAAGATCGCGGATCACCGTCATCAGGCAGGCGAACGCAGGTCCCGGAGGCGCACGCAATACCGGCCTCGACAATGTGCCCGCCGCAACCCGCTTCGTGGCTTTCCTCGATTCCGACGACCTCTGGCTTCCGGACCACCTGAAGAACGCCCACGACTGCATGACGCGTTTCGAGGGCGACTGCTACTGGGCCTCGATGCAGGCAAGCGACGAATTCTACTACCACTTCGGCATGGCCGAACTGGAGGCGAAGGAGGGAGGCAACCGGCTGTCGAACGAGCCGCTCGTGATCGAGGTGCCCGATCTGGCCAGCGTGATGCTCAAGAACTGGAGCTTCCTCCACCTCTCCTGCATGGTCCTCGCCCGGAACCTCTTCGAGACGATCCGGTTCGACGCCGCCCTCCGCCTGGCGGCGGAAGACGTCCTGTTCTTCTGCGACTGCATCCTCGCCTCCCGGCGCAGCCTCCTTTGCGACGAACCGGGCGCGGCCCGGGGAATGGGCCTGAACATCTTCCACAGCATCGACAACCAGTCGCCCCAGTTCCTGCAGCAGCAGTTCAATACCTGGGTTGCGCTCGACCGGCTCGAGCAGCGTTTCTCCCGCCGGCCGGACGATGTCGCCTCCATCACCACCTACAAGAACAGGGCGCGCCAACAGGCCCTATGGAGCCAGGCGGGCCGGGTACGAAGGCGCAGCGCTCCCGAGGTCAGCCTGCTTGCACGCTGGGCGTGGCGCGACCCGGCCCTGCTGCGCACCCTGGTGGAACTCGGAGCGGGCAAGTTCGCACGCGGCAACCAGGCACAGGGAGAACAGCGATGAAGCCGTACCACTGGCCTTCGCATCACGGCAATTTCGGTGACGACCTCAACCTCTGGCTATGGGACGCCCTCCTTCCCGGCTTGCGGGAGGTACGGGAGGAAACGCTTTTGGTCGGCGTCGGGACGGTGCTCAATCCGGCCCTCCTGCCCGGCGGCGTCCACAAACTGGTCATCGGCAGCGGCTACGGATACGGCGACCCGCCGGACATACGCGACCCGCGCGAATGGGATGTCCGCTGCGTCCGCGGGCCGAAGACAGCGGAAAGGCTTGGTCTTTCCCCCGACAAGGGGATCGTCGATCCGGCGGTGATGATCAGCGACATGGAGGAGTTCCGGGACCTCCCCAAGCTTCACAAGAAGACCTTCGTGCCCCATTGGGAGTCTGCGGAATTCGGCATTTGGAATGCCGTTTGCGAACCCGCTGGGCTCACCTATCTCGATCCGCGCGGCGAGGCGAAGGCGGTCATCCGGCACATTGCGCAGTCGGAAATGGTCGTGGCGGAATCCATGCACGGAGCGATCCTCGCCGACGCATTCCGGGTGCCGTGGATCGCGGTCACCACCTCATCGTCGATCAATGACTTCAAGTGGAATGACTGGGCCGGCAGCGTCGGGGCGACCTACCGGCCGCGGTTCGTGCCGGTCTCGACGCGCGCCGAGGCAATCGCCAAGAAGACACGCTTCTGGGGCCTCCCCTTCGATGGCGGCAACACGAAAGCGACGGCCGATGACGTTCCCGCGGGAGATCTCCTCGTCAGGGCCGAACGTTCGCGGCAAGGTGTCCGGGGCATGGTGAAGCAGTTTCTCGCCGCACCGTCCGTGCTGGCCCTCTGGCAGGCAAGTCGCCGGGAACCCCAACTGAGCCCGGACGGCGCACTGGAATCGCGGAAGCAGCGCTTCTACGAGGTTCTGGAAGGTGTCCGACGGGATTACTTTTGAGCGATCGGGATACCCGGCAGAAGGTATCTAAGGCCCGTTTCGGGTGCGGCGTCCGGCTCCCGCCTGAAGCGGCGCGTCTTGTCCCGGAGAACGCCGGTCGTGATGGCCGGCACGGCTCGCGGATTGCGTATGGCATAGGCGACCGCTTCCGCGGCACCCCCGCTCCGCTTCCTGTCCAGGAAAGCCCTCAGTTCGTACCGGCCGCGAATGT
>JAEZHO010000349.1 GCA_023416545.1 Pseudomonadota bacterium | reverse complement strand
GGACGATCTCGGCCACGCTCTTCCTGCGGGCGGCGACGATGTTCAGCCAGAAGAGGATGGCCCAGAGGCCGTCCTTCTCGCGCACGTGGTCGGAGCCGGTGCCGAAGCTTTCCTCGCCGCAGACGGTCACCTTGCCGGCATCCATGAGATTGCCGAAATATTTCCAACCGGTCGGGGTTTCGTACATGCCGACGCCGAGCTTTTCGGCCACGCGGTCGGCGGCCGCACTGGTCGGCATGGAGCGGGCGATGCCTGCAATGCCCTTGGCGTAGCCGGGCGCGCAGGTCGCGTTGGCGGCGATGATGGCGAGGCTGTCGGAAGGGGTGACGAACATGCCCTTGCCGACCACCATGTTGCGGTCGCCGTCGCCATCGGAGGCGGCGCCGAAGTCCGGGCCATCGGCGCTCATCACGTCGTCGTAGAGTTCCTTCGCATGCACGAGGTTCGGATCGGGGTGGTGGCCGCCGAAGTCCGGCAACGGCGTGAAGTTGCGCACCGAGCCTTCCGGCGCGCCGAGGCGCTTCTCGATGATCTCCTTCGCATAGGGACCCGTGACGGCCCCCATGGAATCCATGACGACCCTAAAGCCTCCGGAAATGAGGCCGCGGATGGCGTCGAAATCGAAGAGGCTCTCCATCAGCTCGGCGTAGTCGGCGACCGGGTCGATGACCTCCACCGTCATCCCGGCAAGCTCGAAGCTCCCGACCGTGTCGAGGTCGATGTCGGGCGCGTCGACGATGCGGTATTCGCCGATGATCTTCGACCGTTCGAAGATCGCCTCGGTGATCTTTTCCGGCGCGGGGCCGCCGTTGCCGATATTGTACTTGATGCCGAAGTCCTCGTTCGGCCCGCCGGGATTGTGGCTGGCCGAGAGGATGATGCCTCCGAAGGCGCCGTACTTGCGGATGACGTTGGAGGCGGCCGGCGTCGACAGGATGCCGCCCTGGCCGACCATGACCTTGCCGAAGCCCGCCGCCGCGGCCATGCGGATCACCTTCTGGATGACCTCGCGATTGTAGTAGCGGCCGTCGCCGCCGACCACGAGCGTCTTGCCCTCGAAGCCCTCGAGCGAATCGAAGATCGACTGGATGAAGTTCTCCGCATAGTTCTCCTGGGCGAAGACGGGGACCTTCTTGCGAAGACCCGACGTGCCGGGCTTCTGGTCCTTGTAGGGGGCGGTCGAAACGGTGCGGATCATGTCAGCGGCCTCTCATCGTCATGTTGGAGTAGAGCCGGGCGTAGAGGCCGGCACTCTTGTCCCAGGAAACGTCGGTCTTCATGCCCTGCTTCTGCATCCCCGCCCAGGTCTTGGAATCGCGATAGAGGCGGAACGTCCGGTTCAGGGCCCGCAGCAGCGCATGGGCGGTGGCGGGGCTGAAGCTGACGCCGGTCGCGGCCTGCGCGGCGAGCGCGGCCGGGTTGGCGTCGATCACCGTGTCGTTGAGGCCGCCGGTGCGCGCCACCACCGGAATGCAGCCGTAGCGCAGGCCGTAGAGCTGGGTCAGCCCGCAGGGCTCGAAGCGGGAGGGAATGAGGATTGCGTCACTGCCGGCCTGCATCAGGTGCGACAGCGGCTCGTCATATCCGGTGTGGATGGCGACGCGACCGGGATGGCGGGCGGCGGCGTCCTGGAAGGCGGTTTCGAGCGCCGCCTCGCCGGAGCCGAGCACCGCGAGACGGCCGCCCTGGGCGACGAGATCGTCGGTGACCTCGGCAAGGAGGTCCATGCCCTTCTGCCAGGTGAGGCGCGAGACGACGCAGAACAGCGGGCCGTCCTCGATATCCAGCCCAAAGCGGTCGGCGACGGCGAGCTTGTTGTCGCGACGGCGCTTGAGCTTCGACGAGCCGTAGGTGGTCGTGATCAGCGCGTCGTCTTCCGGGTCCCAGACGTCGATGTCGATGCCGTTGACGATGCCGTGCAGGTCGCCCGCGCGGGCGGCGAGCACGCCTTCCAGGCCCATGCCGAATTCCGGCGTCAGGATCTCTTCCGCATAGGTGGGGCTGACGGTGCTGAGCGCGCTCGCCGCCTGGAGGCCGGCCTTCAGGTAGCCGACGCCGCCGTAATATTCCACGCCGTCGATGGCATAGGCATCCGCGGGCAGGCCGAGATAGGGGAAGATGTCGACGCCGAAGCGCCCCTGGAAGGCGATGTTGTGGATCGTCATCAGGCTCGGCGGCACGGGACGGCCGGCATAGCGCAGGTAGGCGGGCAGGAGGCCCGTCTGCCAGTCGTGCAGGTGGACGAGGTCCGGCCGCCAGCCGTCGAGGGTGCCGAGGGCGATGTCGGCGCCGGCACGCGCGAGCGCGGCGAAGCGACGCCAGTTGTCGGGATGGTTGAGCCCGTCGACGCCGGCATAGGGACCGCCCGGCCGGTCGAAGAGTTCCGGCGCGTCGAGGATCAGGAGGTCGAGCCCCTGGTGCTCGGCCCTGAGGAGAGTTGCCGGCTGGCCGAGGAGGTCCTTGAAGGCGTGCACCGGGGCGGCCTGCTTCACGGCGGCCATGACCGCCGGGTAGCCCGGAACCAGCGTTCGCGTGCGAACGCCGTGCTCCTTCAACGCAAGCGGCAGCGCGCCCGTCACATCGGCAAGCCCGCCGGTCTTGATCAGCGGGTAGATTTCGGAAGCGACCGAAAGAACGTTCATGCGGGTGCTACAATTCCAGTTTGTCGATCATCGGCTGGGTGATGAGGCATATGCCGCTTTCGGTGCGCCGGAACCGGCGTGCGTCGAGTTCCGGATCCTCGCCGACCACCAGTCCTTCCGGGATGGTTACATTGGAATCGATGACGACATTGCGAAGCTGCGCCCGTCGGCCGACGCGCACGTTCGGCAGCACGACCGCGCCGTCGAGCCTTGAATAGGAATTGGCGCGCACGCCGGTGAAGAGCAGGCTCCGGTGCAGCGTTGAGCCGGAGATGATGCAGTCGCCGGCGACGACGGAGGAGATCGCCGAACCGCGCCGGTCCTCGTCGTCATGCACGAACTTCGCCGGCGGCGTGATCTCCGCATAGGTCCAGATTGGCCAGGACTTGTCGTAGATGTCGAGTTCCGGAAGGATGGCGGTGAGGTCGATGTTCGCCTGCCAGTAGGCCTCGATCGTGCCGACGTCGCGCCAGTAGGAATGGCGCTCGAACTCGGAGCGGACGCAGGACTTGGTGAAGCGATGCGCCACCGCCTTGCCGTTCCTGACGATCCACGGAATTATGTCCTTGCCGAAGTCGCGGCTGGACGAGGGGTCGGCGGCGTCGCGCTTCAGGGCCTCGATCAGGAACTTGGTGTTGAAGACGTAGATGCCCATCGAGGCGAGGGCGAATTCCGGATTGTCGGGAATGCCCGGCGGATCGGCAGGCTTCTCGACGAAATCGATGATGTTGTCCTTGTCGTCCACATGCATGACGCCGAAGCCGGTCGCCTCCATGCGCGGCACTTCCAGGCAGCCGACGGTGACGTCGGCGCCGGAATCCACGTGCTGCTGGAGCATGTATTCGTAGTCCATCTTGTAGACGTGGTCGCCGGCGAGGATGACCATGTATTCGGGATTGTATCCCTCGATGATGTCGATGTTCTGATAGACGGCATCGGCGGTGCCTTCGTACCACTGCGTCTCCGAGACGCGCTGGGAGGCCGGCAGGATGTCGAAGCTCTCGTTGCGTTCCGGCCGCAGGAAGCCCCAGCCGCGCTGCATGTGGCGGATCAGCGAATGGGCCTTGTACTGGGTCGCGACGCCGATGCGGCGGATGCCGGAATTCAGGGCGTTGGACAGGGCGAAATCGATGATGCGGGCCTTGCCGCCGAAATAGACGGCCGGCTTGGCGCGCCGGTCGGTCAGTTCCTTGAGGCGACTGCCGCGGCCGCCCGCCAGGACATAGGCCATGGCGTCGCGGGCCAGTGGCTGGTAGCGCTTGTCGTCCATTCTTCTCCCCCTCTCTATACCTGTTCCAGTTCCAGCATGATCGTCGCCAGCGGCGGAAGCGTCATGGTGGTGCTGATCGTTCCTCCGGCGTCGACCGCCTGTACCCGGCCGCCGTTTCCCTTGCCGCTGCCGCCGTAGATCTCGGCGTCGGTGTTGAGGATTTCCCGCCATCTTCCCGCCGTTGGCAAGGGGAGGCGGTAATTTTCCAGGTAGGCGGGGGTGAAATTGGTGATGACCGCCACCGGTTTTTCGCCCGGCGCCATGCGTAGCCAGGCGAAGACCGAATTGTCGTGGTCGTCGGCAATCAGCCAGCGGAAGCCTTCCGGCTCGCAGTCGCGGGCGTGCAATGCGGGCTTTGCGCGGTAGGAGAGGTTGAGGTCGCGGACCAGCCGGCGCATGCCCTCGTGCTGGTGATAGCTCAGGAGGTTCCAGTCGAGCGCCCTTGCCTCGCTCCATTCGCTCCACTGGGCGAATTCCTGGCCCATGAACAGGAGCTTCTTGCCGGGATAGCCCCACATGAAGGCATAGTAGGCGCGCAGGTTGGCGAACTTCTGCCAGTCGTCGCCGGCCATCTTGGCGATCAGCGAGCCCTTGCCGTGGACCACCTCGTCATGGCTGAGCGGCAGGACGAAGTTCTCCGAGAACGCGTAGACGAGGCCGAAGGTGATCTCGTTGTGATGGTGCTTGCGGTGGATGGGCTCGCGCTTCAGGTAGCCGAGCGTGTCGTGCATGAAGCCCATGTTCCACTTGAAGCCGAAGCCGAGCCCGCCCTCGTGGACGGGATGGGAGACCTTCGGCCAGGAGGTGGATTCCTCGGCGATCGTCATGACGCCCGGATGATTGCCGTAGGAGAGGCTGTTCAGCTTCTGGAGGAAGCGGACCGCCTCGAGGTTCTCGCGGCCGCCGTATTCGTTGGGGACCCACTCGCCTTCCTTGCGGGAGTAGTCGAGGTAGAGCATGGAGGCGACGGCATCGACGCGCAGCCCGTCGATATGGTACTTCTCCGCCCAGTAGAGGGCGTTGTTGACGAGGTAGGAGAGAACCTCCAGCCGCCCGAAATTGTAGATGAGCGTGTTCCAGTCGGGGTGGAAGCCCTGGCGCGGATCCTCGTGTTCGTAGAGCGCGGTGCCGTCGAAGCGGCGCAGGCCGTGCGAATCGGTCGGAAAGTGGGCCGGCACCCAGTCGAGGATGACGCCTATGCCGACCTTGTGGCAGCCGTTGACGAAGCGGGCAAAGCCCTCGGGATCGCCGAAGCGGGCCGTCGGGGCGTAGAGGCCCGTCGTCTGGTAGCCCCAGGACGGGTCATAGGGATGTTCGGTGATCGGCAGGAACTCGATATGGGTGAAGCCCATGTCGGCGACGTAGGGGATGAGCCTGGAGGCGAGTTCGTCCCAGCTCAGGAAGGAGCCGTCGTCGTGGCGCTGCCAGGAGCCCGCATGGACCTCGTAGATCGAGATCGGCTGGCGGCGGTGATCGGCCTTTTCCCAGTGGGCGCGGTGCGCCTCGTCCTCCCAGTCCTGCTTCAGTTCGGGGGCGGCGACGGAGGCGGTCTTCGGCCGCATCTCCGCCCTTCGCGCAAAGGGGTCGGCCTTCAGGAAGCGATCGCCGTCCTGGCCGATGATCTCGAACTTGTAGGAAGAGCCCGCCGGCACGTCGGGGGCGAAGATTTCCCATATGCCGGTATCCTTGCGCAGGCGCATGACGTGCAGCCGCCCGTCCCACCGGTTGAAGTCGCCGACCACGGAGACGCGCCGGGCATTGGGGGCCCATACGGCGAAGTGGAAGCCGTCGACGCCCTGGTGGCGGATCGGATGGGCGCCCATCTTGTCGAAGAGACGCAGGTGCGAGCCCTCGCGGACGAGGTAGTCGTCCATCGGGCCGAGGACGGGGCCGAAGCTGTAGGGGTCGGTGACGGCCCATTCGTCATCGCCGCCGCGGCGGGCCCGGTAGCGGATCGGCTTCAGGCCGGAGACCTCGACGGGGCCTTCGAAGAAGCCGGCCTCGTGGCGCTGCTTGAGCCGGCCGAGGCGTGTTCCGTCGAGCTGGTAGGCGGCCACTTCCTCGGCGCCGGGGATGAGGCAGCGGACATGGTAGCCGGTCGGCAGCTTGTGGAGGCCAAGCACGGCGAAGGGGTCGCTGTGCCGGCCCTCCAGGATCGCCTCGATCTCCGACAACGGAATTTCGCCA
>JAEZHO010000333.1 GCA_023416545.1 Pseudomonadota bacterium | reverse complement strand
GGGGCAGCAGCACGGCGCGCCCCTCGTTTGCGAGCTTCACCAGCTTCGGGTTCACCATGGGCTCGTTCTCGTAGACATCGAGCCCGGCTCCGGCAATCTTGCCGTCGCGCAGCAGCTGGATCATCGCAGCCTCGTCGATGATGTCGCCGCGGGCGGTATTCACGATAAGGCTCGTCGGCTGCAGCAGGGCAAGGCGCCGGGCGGACAGCAGGTGGAAGGTCGCCGGCGTCGACGGGCAGTTGACCGAGACGATGTCGACGCGGGCCAGCATCTGGTCGAGGCTGTCCCAATAGGTTGCCTCCAGCTCCTCTTCCGTCGCGGGGTGAACCCGCTTGCGGTTATGGTAGTGGATCGACAGCCCGAAGGCCTTGGCACGGCGCGCGACCGCGGTACCGATCCGGCCCATGCCGACGATACCGATGCGCTTGCCCCAGATGCGGCGTCCAAGCATCCAGGTGGGTGACCAACCGGCCCAGTCGCCGGGGCGATCCGTCAGTATGCGGGCGCCCTCCGGCAGCCGGCGGGACACGGCGAGGATGAGCGCCATGGTCATGTCGGCCGTGTCTTCGGTAAGGACATTCGGCGTGTTGGTGACGGTGATGCCTTTGCGCGCAGCCGCGTCGATGTCGATGTGGTCGGTGCCATTGGAGAAGCTGGCGATCAGCCTGAGGTCGGGCCCCGCCTCGTTGATGAGCGCCTCGTCTATCCTGTCCGTCACCGTGGGCACGAGGACGTCAGCCGTCTTCATCGCGGCGGCGAGCTGCTCCCGGGTGCGCGGCGCGTCGTCGACATTCAGCTCGGCATCGAACAACTCGCGCATGCGGGTCTCGACGGCGTCCGGCAGCTTGCGTGTTATGTAGACCTTGGGTTTCTTCTTCGCTGTCATGGGCGTCGTATTCAGAGGTCCTTAACCAAGTCGCGCGATAGTCTACGCACAGAGGGCGTTTCTACCAGACCCATCGGCGAAGACAAACAAAACCTCGCAGAAGCAGGGTTGCCGAGGTCGCCCGGAAGCTTGCGGCCGGCCGCGCAGGCGCCGCACCGTCTCGAGAGAACCCGCATGCGCAGCGTCATACTTTCCACACTGCTGGCAGTCTTCATCGGAGCCCTTCCGGCGCTTCATGCCGTTCCGTCCTTCGCACAGGGAACCAAGGGCGCGAGCGGTCTGCCCCTCCCCCGGTTCGTCAGCCTGAAATCCAAGCGCGTGAACATCCGGATCGGGCCGAGCACCGACTACGCCGTCGCCTGGATGTACATGAAATCGGGTACGCCGATGGAGATCATCCAGGAATACGACAACTGGCGCCGCGTCCGGGATGCCGACGGCACAGAGGGGTGGGTGAACCAGGCGCTTCTGTCGGGCGAACGGACGGCCGTCGCGGCACCCTGGATGCGCGGCAAGGAGGAAGACGTCTTCGTCAACATGCGCCGCGACCCCCAGTCCTCGGCCTCCGTCGTCGCAAAGCTCCAGCCCGGCGTGGTAATCTCCATCGACGAGTGCAACGGCGACTGGTGTCACGCGTCGGTCAACGGCACCGAGGGCTGGGTCAGCCAGGCGGAGATCTGGGGAGCCTATCCGGGAGAAGCGTTCAGGTAACCGCTTCCGCCTCGATCAGGCCCTCGCGGATGGCCGCCTCGCGCAAAGAACCCATGGGACGCGGCCCGATCTGCGCGATGACGATCGCCGCCGACAGGCAACCCAGCCTGCCGCAATCAAGAAGCGACCGGCCTTGCGTATATCCGTAGAGGAAGCCGGCCGCGAAGAGATCGCCGGCACCGGTCGTATCCACTACCTCGTCCACCGCGAAGGCATCGATCTTCAAGCGCTCTTCGCCCCGGACGATGATGGCGCCCTCTTCGCTGAGGGTAACGGCGGCAAGACTGCAATCCGCCGCGATCCGATCCAGCGCCAGCTGGAAATCGTCCGTCTCATAGAGCGACAGGACCTCCTGCCTGTTGGCGAAGACGATATCGACGGTTCCCGAGCGCATGAGGTCCAGGAATTCCGAGCGGTAGCGGTCGACGCAGAAGGGGTCCGACAGGGTCATCGAGACTTCCCGCCCGTTCTCGTGCGCGATCCGGGCGCATTCGAGGATTGCCTCCTTGGCGCGCGGCGGATCCCACAGATAGCCTTCGAAATAGGTGACGGCGGACTGGGCGACGACGGCTGGCTCGACGTCGCCGGGGCCGAATTCGACGCATGCGCCGAGGTAGGTATTCATCGACCTCTCGCCGTCCGGGGTGACGAAGATCATCGAGCGGGCCGTCGGCGGAAATGTCCCCTGCGGTTCGGTGGCGTAATGCACGCCCTGCGCGCGGATGTCGTGCTGGAAGATGCTTCCCAGCTGGTCCTCGGCGACCTTCCCGAAATAGGCGGCCCTGCCGCCCATGCCGGCGACGCCCGCCGCCGTATTGCCGGCCGAGCCCCCGGAGGCCTCCACCGCCGGTCCCATCCTCGAATAGAGAAGTTCGGCGCGTTCGGCATCGATCAGGTTCATGGCGCCCTTGATGATCGCGTTGTCGGCAAGAAACTGGTCGTCACATCGGGCGATGATATCTACTATCGCGTTTCCAACCGTCAAAACATCAAACTGCGGCATGCTGCCAAACCTTTCCTGTCAGTTCGTCGCCATCCTTTTTGCACATGCGAAGGAAAAACCCCATAGCCCGCCGCCGATTCCTGTTCTGGATTAAGGCTTTTCGGCGATGATCGACGCATCACATACTTCAGCCCATACTTCCCCGGAAAGACCGCAAGTTGTCATCAGTCCTCATAAACGTCGCCCCCGTATTCCTCCTCATCCTCATCGGCTGGATCGTCGCCCGGACAAAAATCCTCAATGAGGCGACGGGCGACGCGCTTGGAGAATTCGTCTTCAAGATCGCGGTTCCGATGCTGATCTTCAGCACGCTCGCGAATGCCCATTTCGACGGCGTCTCGCCGTTTCGGCTGTGGGCAGCCTATTTCGCCGGGGTGGCGGTCACCTGGACCGCCGGCCACCTGATCGCCAAGCACGTCTTCGGGCGAGACGACAAGATCGGCGTGATCGCCGGGATGTCGGCAGCATTCGCGAACAACGTCTTCATCGGCCTGCCGCTCGTGGGGCGATCAGTCGGCGAGGAAGGACTCGTGGCTCTTTCCATCCTTCTTGCCATCCACCTGCCGCTGATGATGATCGTCGGAACGATCCTGATGGAACGCGCCGGGGTCGTCGTCGATGGCGGCACCGGACGCGGCCTGAAGGCCATCCTCGGGCAGGTCGGCTTCAACCTCGTCCGCAATCCGCTGGTCATCGCGCTTGCCGCGGGGCTTGCCTTCAGCCTCTCCGGCCTGACTATGACGCCGGTCATCGCAACCGTAGTGACCCAGCTTTCGAATGCTGCGGGCCCCGCCGCGCTGATCTCGATCGGAATGGCACTCACGCGCTACCCGGTGCGCGGCAATATCGGGCTGACGAGCGGGATCGCCGCGCTGAAGCTGCTTCTCCTGCCCGCCGCCGTGTTCCTGATGAGCAAGCTTCTGGGGCTGAGCCCCGCATGGGCCGCCGCGCTCGTGCTGACCTCGTCGGTGCCGACCGGCATCAATGCCTGGCTGATCGCGCAACGCTTCCGTGCCGGGCAGAACATAGCCGCATCGACCATCAGCGTGACCACCGCCCTCGGCATCGTTTCGGTCAGTTTCTGGGCCTGGCTTCTGTCCTAGGCGGAGAGCGTTCGGGTCACTGAAGGCCCGCAACGAAAAAGCCCGGCACAGGGGCCGGGCTTCAAAATCGCTTGTCGGCGCGACCTCAGTTGGTGGTGGTCGGCGCGGTCTGCTGATCGGCAGCGGCCGGCTCATCGGCTGCGGGAGCGGTCGACGCTTCGGCGGCAGGTGCGGCACCTTCAGCGGCGGGAGCTTCGGCAGCCGGCTCTGCCGGGGTTTCGCCGGCAGCAGGAGCAGCGGCCTCACCTTCTGCTGCAGCGGGAGCGTCCGTTGCCGGAGCGGCTTCTGCGGCGGGGGCCGCACCTTCGGCAGCCGGAGCGGCAGCTTCGCCCTCTGCGGGCGCGGCTTCGGCCTGGGCTTCCGGCAGCGGCGCCGGGCTGTCAGAGAGCGAACGCAGGTAGGCAATGACGTTGGCGCGCTCGTCGTCCTTCTTCAGGCCTGCAAAGCCCATGGCGGTGCCGGGAACGTGCTGCTTCGGTGCCAGCAGGAAGCCGTTCAGGTGCTCATAGTCCCAGACGACAGAACCGCCCTGCGAGAAATCCTTCATTGCCGCCGAGTAGCTGAAGCCCTCATGCGATGCGATCGGCCGGTTTACGGTGCCCCACAGGTTCGGGCCAACCTTGTTGGCGCCGCCCTGCTCGGCGGTGTGACAGCTCGCACACTTCTTGAACGATGCCTGGCCGGCGGCCGCGTCGGCAGTCGCGAGAAGCGTTGCGATCGGCACGGCTGCCTCTTCCTCGGCGCCACCAGCTTCTCCACCCGTCTCCGCCGCGACAATGGCGAAGCCTGCCTGTTCCGGCGCTTCCGAGTGCCAGATACCCTCAGACGCGATCGAAACCGTCATCATCACGAAAACGGTGGCAAGAAGCGCTCCTACCGCCATGTTCACGTACGAGTTCATATGCAAACGCTCCCCTGCAACCGCCGGAGTAAAGGCGGGCCATCTTGAAATCGCGCGGAACCTATGTCTTTTGCACTGCGGTTGCAACACGATTATACGGCGCCGCGTGAGACTTTTTGACACTGATCAATGCGCTTTTGAAGGACCGAGATGACCAATTTTGCTGCTGATCGGACGCTGGTGCTCATTCCCGCCCGCATGGCCTCGACCCGGCTTCCCGGCAAGCCGCTGGCGGATATCGCCGGGCTGCCGATGATCGTCCAGGTCGCCAGGCGCGCCCGGGAGGCCGATGTCGGGCGAATCATCGTCGCGGTCGACCATCAGGATACGTACGAGGCGGTCGCCTCAGCGGGCTTCGAGGTCGTGATGACGCGCGAGGACCACCAGTCGGGTTCCGACCGCATATACGAGGCGGTCCAGAAGGTGGACCCGGACGGCAGGATCGAGGTTGTCGTCAACGTCCAGGGTGACCTTCCGACGATCGAGCCGGAAGCCGTCCGCGCAGCCCTGCGCCCCCTGGAAAACCCGCAGGTCGACATCGCCACGCTTACTGTGGAAATCACCGAGGAACACGAGAAGACAAATCCGAACGTCGTCAAGGTTGTTGGTTCGCCGCTTTCACCGGCACGGATGCGCGCGCTCTACTTCACCCGCGCCACCGCCCCGCACGGCCCCGGCCCGCTCTACCACCACATCGGGCTTTACGCATACCGCCGCAAGGCGCTGGAACGGTTCGTCTCGCTCGGGCCGTCCGTTCTCGAGAAGCGCGAGTCGCTCGAGCAGCTGCGGGCCCTTGAAGCCGGCATGCGGATCGACGTGGAAATCGTTGACTCGGTTCCGCTCGGTGTCGATACTCCCGCCGATCTTGAAAAGGCCCGCGCAATTCTCTCCAGCCGCTCCTCCTGAGGCGCTTCCCCCATGACCCAGAAAACCAACAGGATCGCCTTCCAGGGCGACTTCGGCGCCAATTCCGACATGGCGTGCCGGGACATGTTCCCGACCATGCAGCCTCTCCCCTGCCCGACTTTCGAGGACGCCTTCGTTGCGCTGGAGAGCGGAGAGGCGGATCTGGCAATGATCCCGATCGAGAACACGATCGCCGGGCGCGTGGCCGACATCCATTATCTGCTGCCGGAATCGCGACTGCACATCGTCGGCGAGTATTTCATGCCCATCCGCTTCCAGCTGATGGTCCTTCCGGGGACCACCCGGGAAGACGTGCGCACGGTGCACAGCCACATTCACGCGCTGGGCCAGTGCCGCAAGATTATCCGCTCGAACGGCTGGAAGGCGGTCGTCGCCGGGGATACGGCCGGCGCCGCCAAGCTGGTGGCGGAGGAAGGGGACCGCTCCATGGGGGCGCTTGCTCCCCGGCTTGCCGCAGACCTCTACGGGCTGGAAATCCTCGCGGAAAACGTCGAGGACACCGAGAACAACGTCACCCGCTTCGTCATCCTCTCGCGGGAGGAAACCTGGGCCAGACGCGAAGACGCGTCGGAAATCATCGTCACCACCTTCGTCTTCAATGTCCGCAACATCCCGGCCGCGCTCTACAAGGCGATGGGAGGGTTTGCCACCAACGGCGTCAACATGACCAAGCTGGAGAGCTATCAGCTGGGCGGCAAGTTCGTGGCGACCCAGTTCTACGCCGATATCGAGGGACATCCCGACGATCCGGCGGTGCGGCGGGCGCTCGAGGAGCTGCGGTTCTTCTCCGAAAAGGTGCGTATCCTCGGCGTCTACAAGGGTCACCCCATGCGGGGCGCCCTGCAGAAGCACTAAGACCCTAGCGCGGCCAGTCGACCCAGTCGCGGATCAGCTGATAGGCGATCGCGCCCACCGGCGGCGCGAAGAACCTGTCGCCCGGCCGTCCTGCGAGGATGTCCCCGACCTCCTCGCGCGAAAACCACCGGCAATCGGCAATCTCCTGCTCGTCAATCCGGATCTCGGTCGACGTCGCCTCCGCGTAGCATCCGATCATCAGTGAGTGGGGCATGGGCCAGGGCTGCGATGCGTGATAGCGAACGCGGCCGACGCGTATGCCCGATTCCTCACACGTTTCCCGCCGGACGGCATGCTCGATCGTTTCGCCCGGCTCGACGAAGCCCGCCAGGCACGAATACATCCCCTCCTGGAAATGATGGCTGCGGCCGAGAAGGCAGCAATCGCGCTCCTCATCGACGACGAGCATGATCACCACGGGGTCGGTCCGCGGAAATGTCAGGTTTCCGCAGGCGCTGCAGACGCGGCGATACCCGCCGAGCCGGCTTTCGGTCGCCGCGCCGCACTTGCCGCAGTATCGATTGGTCGCATTCCAGTTGATCAGGGCTGCCGCCTGGGCCGCCTGCCCAAGCAGTTCCCCGTCGAGCATTCCCTCTCGATAGAGCGCACGCGCCTCGGTCGGCTTGAAGTGCGCGGCCAGGTCCTCGGCCGCCACGCCGACCGGCACGGCGATACGGGGCTCGCCGTTCTCGCAATAGCCGAGAAGGACGGCATTTTCGAAATCCGGCTGCAATTCCATCAACTCGTAGGCTGAAAACAGCGGATCTAGAACCTGCCCGTCATGCTTGAGGATTAGCCGGCTCCCCGTGAAGGCAAGCAGGTGCGTGCCCTCGACCTTGAGCGCCTCCTCCAGACAATTCTCCTCGCGGTATTCCGATCGCCGGTCGAGGGTATTGCCTGAAAACGCGGTGAGGGTGCTGGCTTCCGGATGCGGCGCGTCGGTATCGAAAAGGGATCCGGTCATGTCAGAGGGCTTCGATCAATGTCTGGAGAAGCCTGTGCTGCGCCCCGTTCTCGTAGGGCTCGGGGGTGCCGTGGCCCCAGATGGGCCCGGGCCAGTTCGGGTCGCCTTCGTTGCGCGCCACCACATGCACGTGCAGCTGGCCGACGACGTTGCCGAGGGCGCCGACATTGATCTTGCGTGCACCGGTCGCCTTCTTCAGCGCTGCGGCCACCTCATTGGTCTCGAAGGTCAGCAGGGTCTGGTCGAGCGGGGTGAGTTCGAAAATTTCGCTGATCCCGGCGCGCTGCGGGACAAGCATCAGCCAGGGCCATCGCCGGTCCCTCATCAATCGAAGCTGGCACAGGCCGAAAACCGTCACCAGTTCCGAATCCCGCTCGAGCCTCTCGTCCAGCACGAATTGCCTCAACTACCATTCCTCCGTCGTGACATGAGCCTAGCAGTTTTTTACAGGCTTGGCTTGCATTTGCGAGCGTTATTGCCGATATGTGCGGCGGGAGGTTGGTGGTGGACGAGCCACTCGCCAACCGGGTCAGGTCCGGAAGGAAGCAGCCCTAACGAGCCCGGCACGGGTCGCCGTGCCAGCCTCCCACCCTCTACCATCTTGGTCAGCTTCCGGTCCGGTCAAGAGGCTGGAACGGCCCGCGAAGGCTGGCAGGAATCATGAACGACACCGGGCCCAATTCCAGAGCATTCCCTCCTCCCGGCAGCGGATATCGCGTGCTTGCGCGCAAGTATCGCCCGAAGGACTTCTCCGACCTCATGGTCGGCCAGGAGCCGATGGTCCGCACGCTCACCAATGCCTTCGAGACGGGACGGATAGCCCAGGCCTACATGCTGACCGGGGTGCGCGGCGTCGGCAAGACGACCACCGCCCGCATTCTCGCCAGGGCGCTGAACTACCAGACCCCGGACATCGACCAGCCGACCATCGACCTTCGCATCCCCGGCGAACACTGCCAGGCGATCATGGAAGGCCGGCATGTCGACGTGATCGAGATGGACGCCGCCTCCCATACCGGCATCGACGACATCCGCGAGATCATCGAGCAGGTCCGCTACCGGCCGGTCTCGGCGCGATACAAGGTCTACATCATCGACGAAGTGCACATGCTCTCGACGCAGGCCTTCAACGGCCTCTTGAAGACGCTCGAAGAGCCGCCGGAGCATGTGAAGTTCATCTTCGCCACGACCGAAATCCGCAAGGTGCCGATCACGGTCCTCTCGCGCTGCCAGCGCTTCGACCTGCGCCGCATCAGCGCCGCCGACCTCGTCGGCCTGTTCACCACCAACCTGGAGAAGGAAGGCGTCGTCGCGGATCCCGAAGCGCTGTCGATGATCGCGCGCGCAGCCGAAGGCTCGGCACGCGACGGCCTTTCGCTGCTGGACCAGGCGATCGCCCACGGCGGCGGGCGCGTCGAAGCCGACACCGTCCGGGGAATGCTTGGCCTTGCCGACAGGGCCCGCATCGTCGACCTCTTCGAACATGTCATCCGCGGTGACGTGACGGCAGCGCTCAGCGAGTTCGAGTCGCAGTATCAGGCGGGCGCCAATCCCGTCGTCGTGCTGACCGACCTTGCCGACTTCACGCATCTCGTGACACGCATCAAGTATATCCCGGAGGCGGCGCAGGACCCCTCGCTGAGCGAAGTCGAACGGGTTCGCGGCCAGGAGTTCGCGAATTCCGTGGCCGTCAGCACGCTTTCCCGCATCTGGCAGATGTTGCTCAAGGGCATCCCGGAGGCCGAGAACTCGTCGAGGCCGGCAGGCGCGACGGAAATGGTGCTCATCCGCCTTACCCATGCCGCCCATCTTCCGGCACCGGAGGACGCGGCGCGGCGTCTGGGAGAGTTCGGCAATGGCGAAGGCCGGGCCCCTTCCCTGCCCTCGGGCAACGGCAGCCACCCCGCCTCTCCCTCCGTCAACACCCAGGCGGTGGCGCACTCCGCCTCCCCGCAGCGCATGCCCGCAGGCGGGCCGACCGCCATGCTGAAGGCCGTGCCGTCACCGGAACCGCGCGACATGCCCGGCGGGCGCATCGAGGAACTGCCGTCCCAGAAACCGGCGCCGGCCGTCCCGGTCAACTCGCTCCAGGACGTCGTCGATCTCTGCTCCAAGAACCGCGAGCCGAAACTGAAGGCCCTGGTGCGCAACTTCGTGCGGCTGGTGAAGCTCGAGCCCGGACGGCTCGACATGCGCATGACCAACGGCGCTCCCGCCTCGCTGCCCGGTGAACTCGGCGTCAAGCTCAAGGAATGGACCGGCATTCACTGGGTCATCAGCCTGAGCAACGAGGAGGGCGAGGCCACCCTCGTGGAAAGGGACGCCAGTGTGCGCGAGGCGCGGCTGACGGATGCCCGTGCCGATCCGGACGTGGCGGCCATCCTGGCGCAGTTTCCCGGCGCCCGCATCACGGACGTGCGGATTCGCGCCGTCGAGGACGATGCCGGAGACGACGAAATCGCGCCACCGGCAGTGGCAGAATCCGCCGAGGGAGACATCCTGCCCGGCGACGACATCGAACTATAAGAGAAGGACTGGACGATGCGCGACATCATGGGCATGATGGGCAAGGTCAAGGAAATGCAGGCCAAGATGGAGAAGGTGCAGGCGGATATCGCCGCACTGGAAGTCGAGGGAACGTCTGGCGGCGGGCTGGTGACAGTCCGGCTGAGCGGCAAGGGCGACATGCTCGGCCTGAAGATCGATCCATCGCTCTTCAAGGAGGATGACGTCGAAATCCTCGAAGACCTGATCGTTGCGGCCCATCAGGACGCCAAGAAGAAGGCCGAAAGCACGGCCGCCGAAATGACCCGGGAACTCACCGCCGGGCTGCCGATTCCTCCGGGGATGAAGCTGCCCTTCTGACCTTCCTGGTTGTCGGAGGACGCCATGACACTCGCCTCCCTGCTCGTTTTTGCGACTACCCTTTTCGTTGCTGCCGGATCTCCGGGTCCAAGTATCGCTGCTCTCGTGGCGCGCGTCCTCTCGCGGGGCGCGCGTGACGTATTGCCGTTCCTCCTGGCCATGTGGGTCGGCGAGGCGATCTGGCTGTCGCTGGCGGTTGCCGGTCTCGCGGCGATCGCGGAAAGCTTCCAGCCGGTCTTCGTCGCCATCAAATGGATCGGCGTCGGCTATCTTCTCTATCTCGCCTGGAAGATGTGGTTCTCCGAGCCCGCCGAACCGGGCGAGGCCATTCCGGAAAGCCGTTCGGCGCTCAGGATGTTCATCGCCGGGCTGACGGTGACGCTCGGCAATCCGAAGATCATGATCTTCTACGTGGCGCTTCTGCCCTCGATCATCGATCTTGCGGGCGTCACACCGGTGGGATGGCTGGAATTGCTGGGCGCGATGTTCCTGACGCTGGTGGTCGTGCACCTGAGTTGGGTCATGCTTGCCGCGCGTGCACGGCAGTTCCTGAGGAGCCGCCGGGCCGTGAGGATCGCCAACCGGGTCTCGGCCGGAACGATGGCAGGCGCGGCGGCGGCCATCGCGGCGCGCTGAACTAGAACTTCGCCGGCTTTCCAGCTTCGATCGCGGCACGCATGTCCGCGTGGATGGGGGCGGACAGGAACCGTCTCCCATCCTCTTCGGAGAGACGTTTTCCGAACTTCGTCATCATCTCCGGAATGCCTATCCTGGGGCCTTCGAACGGGTGGTGCCGGACCTCGTCGCCCGCCCGGACGGTGCCGGGTTCAATCACCCTGCAATAGATCCCCGGCCGGCCGGCGCGGATATAGTCCTTGACGATGGCCGGGCTCTCCATCCGTGCGGCGAGCGTAGCGCACGGGGTGCGCGGGGATGTGGCTTCAAGCACGACGCTGCCGATCACGAGGCGGTCGCCCGCCGCAACGTCCCGGTTATCGAGACCGGCGACCACGATGTTTTCGCCGAAGGTTCCGGGCGCGATCTCGTAGCCCAGTTGCGCCGACCACCAGTCGAGCGTCAGCGACCCCTCGAGCAGCACGGCCTGCTCCTCGCCGCCGTGGTACTTGCCGTTGCAGATCGCATCGCCGGCAAGCCCCTCGCGGCCGATCATGACGGGCCCGTCCACCGACGCCTTGAATATCCCCGTCCTGAGACGCCTGCCCGGCAGTGCCTGCGGACGACCGAGACAGACAGCGAGAAGTTTCATGGCGATCGGTCCTTCAATGATTCCGTTCGACGGGCATATGGGCTAAAGGGAGGACATGGCAAAGCGCGTTACCGGTCCCGAAATCGAAAAGCTCATCCAGTTGCTGGCAAAGGTCCCCGGCCTCGGGCCCCGCTCGGCGCGACGGGCGGCCCTTCACCTGATCAAGAAGAAGGAGCAGTTGCTCGGCCCGCTCGGCCAGGCGATGGGCGAGGCCTATGACAAGGTCAAGGTCTGCTCGCGCTGCGGCAATGTCGATACCGTCGATCCCTGTACCGTCTGCACGGACACGCGCCGGGACCAGTCGATGATCATCGTCGTCGAGGACGTCTCGGACCTCTGGGCCCTCGAACGGGCCGGAGCCATGAATGCCGCCTATCACGTGCTCGGCGGGACGCTTTCGCCGCTCGACGGGGTCGGGCCGGATGACCTGAACATCCGCCCGCTGATCGAGAGGGTGAGCGAAGGTGGCGTCCGGGAGGTCATCATCGCCGTCAACGCGACGGTCGAGGGACAGACGACAGCACACTATATAACCGACCAGTTGGCGGGTCTCGACGTGAAGATCACCCGGCTTGCCCATGGCGTGCCGGTGGGCGGCGAACTCGACTACCTCGACGAGGGAACGCTCACGGCCGCGCTTCGGGCGCGGACGGCGATCTGAGGAGGAAACCATGCGAAAATTCGCTCTTGCCGTCGCCGCGGTGCTTGCCCTTCTTCCCTCCTCGGTCAATTCCGCGTCTCGACAGGACGTCGAGATGCAGTTCCAGCGATGGATCGCCGGCGATCTGGCCGCCGAGGCCAAACGGAACGGCATTTCCGACAGGACGCTTACCAGCGCATTCCAGGGCGTGTCTCTCAACTGGGACCTGCCCGACCTCGTGCCGCCCGGCAGCAAGCCGCCCCCGAGCCAGGACCAGAGCCAGGCGGAGTTTTCGTCGCCCGGCGCCTATTTTTCCGAGAAGCGCCTGCAGGGCCTCGCCGCCACGGGACGAAGCCTCGCCGCCCAGCACAGCAAGACGTTGGCCCGGGTCGAGGCCACCTACGGCGTCCCCGGCGAGATCATCGTCGCCATATGGGGCCGCGAGTCGGGCTTCGGCCGGGCAAGGCTTCCGCACTCGGCAATCGAGGTGCTGGCGACGAAGGCCTTCATGTCGACCCGCAGGGACATGTTCGGCTCTGAACTGATCGCGGCGCTGCACATGATCGAGGGCGGCGACATCACCGCGTCGAAGATGATGGGCTCCTGGGCCGGCGCGCTTGGCCAGCCGCAGTTTCTTCCTTCGAGCTACCTGAAATATGCCGTGGACTTCGACGGCGACGGTCGCCGGGACATCTGGAACTCGGTGCCTGACAGCCTTGCCTCGATCGCCAACTATCTGGCCCGTGAAGGATGGCAGAAGGGCCGCGACTGGGGATTTGAAGTGACGCTCCCCGAGAGTGTAAGCTGCGCCCAGGAAGGGCCCGATCTTGCCAGGCCGATTTCCTCCTGGGCCGGCAGCGGGATCGTGCGAGCCTCGGGGCGGGGCTTTCCCGATGATGAACTCCGGGCGGACGGCATGATGCTCGTGCCGGCCGGCCGGCACGGGCCCCAGTTCATCGTGACCCCGAATTTCTACGTCCTCAAGCAATACAACAACTCGGACCTCTACGCCCTCTTCATCGGCAACCTCGCGGACCGGATCGCCCATGGCGGGGGATCGTTCCGGCAGCCCTGGGGGGATGTCGGCCGAATGAAGCGCTCGGACGTGCTGGCGATGCAGAAGGCGCTCGTGGCACAGGGCTATGACGTCGGAAAAGTGGACGGGCTCGCCGGCTACAAGACGCGCCGTTCGCTCGGCGACTGGCAGGCGCAGAACGGCCTCGCCCCAACCTGTTTCCCGAGCGCATCGCTGAAGGGCCGCCTGCAGTAGTCCGTCAATGCGGATCGATGTGCGGCTGGTGGAAGACATCGTTCGTCGTCGACGGGATGGCCTGGCGCTCGATCATCCGGTGGACCCGCACCTGCTCGCCGCGGTGAAGCGCCAGTATCCGGTCCGTCGTCTCAGCATCGGCCTGCGTGCGGCGCTGGTTGTGCCGGACATATTCCACCCATGTCGGCACATGGTAGGTCTCGGTCCAGATTTCCGGATACTGGAGATCGCGCATCAGGGCCCAGTTGCGCGCGCCGTCGCGAATACGGATGCGGCGCCGCTCGGCCATCAGCGACAGGAATTCCGGCAGGTCCTCGTCGGCGATGTCGTAGTCCACCTGGATCACGATCGGCCCGCTTCTGGGCTGGATCTCCAGGCTGAGCGACGGCTCGACGAAGCGGTTGAGGGGATCGAGGTTCAGGGAGCGGAAATCCGGCATGGGCAGCCGTAGGCCCAGGGCGGCGCCGGCCAGCATCAACAGGCTGGACGAAACCAGGGCATTGGCGGGACCGAGGTCTTCCGCCCATTGACCCCAGAGCCAGCTGCCGGCCGCAATGCCCCCGAAGGTCGCGGTCTGGTAGAGGGAGAGCGCACGACCCACGACCCAGCGCGGTGTCGAAAGCTGCACGACCGTATTGAGGAGCGACAGAGTCACGACCCAGCATATGCCTGCGAGGACCAGCGCCAGGAAGGTAATGGCGATCGATCCGCTGAGGCCGATGATCGCCGCGCTGATCGCAAATCCCGTGAAGCTTACGCGGACGATAGCCTCGCTTCGCAGCCGCTGTCGAATGTGCGCGTTCAGGAAGGCACCGGCGATCCCGCCGACGCCGAAGGCGCCGAACATGATGCCGTAGGTCAGCGCCCCGCCGTCCAGGATATCGCGGGCAACGACCGGGAGCAGTGCCAGCACCGAACCTGCCGACAGGCCGAAGACGAAGCCACGGAGCATGACCTTCTCGAGGTTCGGCGACATGGCGACATAGCGGAAGCCGGCCGAAATGGCACTGCCCAGCGCCTCGCGGGGGAGCGGGTTATTCGGAACCTCCGGTTTCCAGCGAAGCAGCGCATAGATCAGCGCGAAATAGCTGACGGCATTGACCGCAAAGGCGGCGGCTGCCCCGGCCGCCGCGACGATCACGCCCCCGAGCGCGGGCCCGACGCTTCTCGTGATGTTGAAGCCTGCGCTGTTGAGCGAGACCGCCTCCGGCAGGTCCGGTCGCGGGACGATGTCGCCGACGGAGGCCTGCCAGGACGGGTTGTGGAGGGCCGTACCCGATCCGATGACGAAGGTGAACATCAGCAACAGCCATGGCGTCAGGAGGTCGAGCGATGCGACGGTCGTCAGCAGGAGAGAGGCGGCGAGCATCAGGAATTGCGCCGTCAACATGACCCTTCGCCGGTCGAAGCTGTCCGCCAGCGCCCCGGAGACGACGGAGAACAGCATGATCGGCAGGGCCGTCGACGCCTGGACCAGGGCAACCAGGTTTTCGGAGGTGGTGAGCGCGGTCATCATCCATGCCGCACCGACCGCCTGTACGAGACCTCCCAGGTTGGATGCCATGCTGGCAATCCACATGCTGCGATAGGTCGGGTGGCGTAGGGGGGCGAACGGCGATCGGGAGTCTGTCACGCAGGAATCCAACTGTCTGCAGGTGAAGCCTCGAGTATAGGGCGGGCTTGGACAGATGCCAGCCCGGATGAGACTGGGGGACCGCACTTGCAAAAGCCGACCGGAGCACGTATATGGGACCCATATTCTTGATCGTTTGATGAAGAGTGGGGCCTCACCGGGACCCGCTCTTTTTTGTTAGGCGATCGACACGGGCCGAGGCTCATCTGGCAACGACGACCGAAAGTTTCCATGTCGCAAACCGAAAACGAACCGCGCATCATCATCGAGACAGGGCTCGACCTGAGGGTCGCCGAAATCATCGAGCCGGTGCTTTCCGGCATGGGCTACCGGCTCATCCGGGTGCGGATGCTGAACCAGAACGGCCTGACGCTGCAGATCATGGCCGAGCGTCACGACGGCACGATGACCGTCGAGGACTGCGAAGCGATCTCCACGGCGATTTCACCCGTCCTGGATGTGGAAGATCCGATCGATAAGGCATATCATCTCGAGGTGTCGTCGCCCGGCATAGACCGGCCGATGGTCCGCAAGTCCGATTTCTCGCGCTGGCAGGGCCATATCGTGAAGTGCGAGACATCGATCATGGTCGACAACCGCAAGCGGTTCCGCGGCAAGATCACCGAGGCGAATGAAGAAGGCTTCACGATAGAGCGCGACCAGGTGGCCTATGGCGAGACGCCGAGCGTCACCATCCCCTTCTCGGCGCTCTCGGAAGCAAAGCTGATCCTGACGGATGACCTGATCCGGGATGCGCTGCGCGCCGACAAGCTGGCAAAGGCGCAGGCCGCAAACCAGAACGGCGAAGACGACGAATAACAATCGGCCGATCGGCCGCTACCCTTTCGACTGACGGAGACGAACGACAATGGCAGTGAGTGCAAACCGGCTTGAGCTTCTGCAGATCGCGGATGCAGTGGCACGTGAGAAGGTCATCGACCGCGAGATCGTGCTGGCCGCGATGGCCGACGCCATCCAGAAGGCTGCGCGCTCCCGCTACGGTTCGGAAACCAACATCCGTGCCGACATCAATTCCAAGACCGGCGAGATCCGCCTTCAGCGCCTTCTCGAAGTCGTCGAGCAGGCCGAGGACTACGGCACGCAGATCCCGCTGGAACTGGCGCGCGACCGCAACCCGGACGCCAAGATCGGGGACTTCATCGCTGATCCGCTGCCGCCGATGGACTTCGGCCGCATTGCAGCCCAGTCCGCCAAGCAGGTGATCGTCCAGAAGGTCCGCGAAGCCGAGCGTGACCGCCAGTACGACGAGTTCAAGGATCGCGTCGGCGAGATCGTCAACGGCACCGTCAAGCGCGTCGAGTACGGCAATGTCATCGTCGACCTCGGCCGCGGCGAAGGCATTATCCGCCGCGACGAGATGATCCCGCGCGAGACCATGCGCTACGGCGACCGCGTCCGCGCTTATGTCTACGACGTGCGTCGCGAACAGCGCGGCCCGCAGATCTTCCTGTCGCGTACCCATCCGCAGTTCATGGTGAAGCTCTTCACCATGGAAGTTCCGGAAATCTACGACGGCATCATCGAGATCAAGTCGGTTGCCCGCGACCCCGGCTCCCGCGCCAAGATCGCCGTCATCT
>JAEZHO010000318.1 GCA_023416545.1 Pseudomonadota bacterium | reverse complement strand
TGGGGCACCAGCAGCTTCCGCCTCTGGGTGATGGACGCCGCCGGAAACGTGCTCGCCGAGCGTCGTAGCGGCGAAGGCATGACCTCCGCCGCGGGAACCGGCTTCGCCAACGTGCTCGATAACCACCTGCAGGCAGCCGGGGCACGGGCGGATTTGCCGGCGATCGTCTGCGGCATGGCAGGAGCCCGTCAGGGCTGGATCGAGGCCGGCTATGTCGACGTCCCGACCCTTCTTCCTGCCGTCCTGTCCGGCGCCGTCAGAGCACCGGTGGAAACCCGCAAGGTCTTCATCCTGCCCGGGCTTGCGCAGCGGGATTCAGGCGCTCCCGACGTGATGCGCGGCGAGGAGACACAGTTGCTTGGAGCGCTCGACGGAGCGGACCAATCCGACGACCAGGTGGTCTGCATGCCCGGCACGCATTCCAAATGGGTGCGGGTGAGCGGCGAGACGGTGAAGGGCTTCTCCACCTACATGACCGGCGAGCTTTTTGACGTCGTCTCCAGGCATTCCGTGCTATCGCATTCGCTCGCGGACGCAGAGCCCTTCGCCGGCGATCGGCCCGCGTTCACCGAGGCGGTGCGGGCCGCCTTCGAAGCGCCGCAGCGCCTTACCAACCTCCTCTTCACGGTCCGCTCCGGCATGCTGCTTGCCGGACTGGCTCCGACCGATGCCGCGGCCCGCCTGTCGGGGACGCTGATCGGGGCCGAGATCGTTGGCGGCCTCTCATCGTCCGGTTCGAGGCCAGCCTCGATCCGCCTCGTCGCTTCCGGGCGGCTGCGGGGGCTTTACGAGGGCGCCTTCTCGACCCTCTCGCTACCGTTCACCACGATCGATGCGGACGAGGCTGTCCGCATCGGGCTGTCTGCCGCAGCGCGTCAGATACTGCCCGTTCATCCGTAAAGGACACCCCGATGACGCGCATTCCCTTCCCTGAAATGGCCTACCCGCTGGTCGCCATCCTGAGAGGCCTGAAGCCGGAGGAAGCAGAACCCGTCGTGGGCAGCCTTATCGAGGCCGGTTTCACGGCCATTGAAATTCCGCTGAACTCGCCCGATCCTTTCAGGTCGATCGAGATCGCCGCCAGGCTGGCGCCTGCAGGCTGCCTGATCGGCGCGGGCACGGTCCTGACGGTTGAGGACGTGGCACGGCTTGAAGGTGCCGGCGGCAGGCTGATGGTCAGCCCGAATGTCGACCCGGCCGTGATCCGGGCCGCGGCAGCGCGGGGCATGGTGACACTCCCCGGCGTCTTCACCCCGACCGAGGCGCTCGCCGCCGCGGCCGCCGGCGCGACGGGCCTGAAATTCTTCCCCGCCAGCGTGCTCGGTCCTTCCGGTATTACCGCGATCAGGGCGGTCCTGCCGAAGGATCTGACCATCGCCGCGGTGGGCGGCGTCTCGGAGAAGAACTTCGCAGAATATGTCGAGGCCGGCATCACTGCCTTCGGTCTCGGCTCCAGTCTCTACAAGCCGGGAATGAGTGCTCCTGAAGTTCTCGAGCGGGCACAGCGTACGATCGCCGCCTACGACGCCGTTCTGGCGAACTAAGCACGCCTCGCCTGAACAGGAAATCATCATGAAGATCACCAGGCTCGAAACGGTCCGCATCGAGGAACGCAGCAATCTCCTCTGGGTCCTCGTGCACACGGATGAGGGCATAACCGGCCTCGGCGAAACTTTTTTCGGCGCGGAGACGGTGGAAAGCTACCTGCACGAATACGTGGCACCACGCGTCCTTGGCCGTGACCCGCTGCAGATCGACCTGCTTGCCAGCGAACTCGTTGGCTATATCGGCTTTCGCTCTTCCGGCGCCGAGGTTCGCGGCAATTCGGCCTTCGACATCGCGCTGTGGGATATCTTCGGCAAGGCGACGAACCAGCCGATCGCCCAGTTGCTCGGCGGGTTCAGCCGCAAGGAAATACGCACCTACAACACCTGCGCGGGCACCGAGTACATAAAGAAGAGCACCGGCCAGACGACGGCGAACTACGGTCTTGCCGGCGGCACCGACTATGACGACCTCAACGGCTTCCTCCACCGGGCGGACGAACTGGCGGAATCGCTTCTCGCCGACGGCATCACGGCGATGAAGATCTGGCCCTTCGATGCGGCGGCGGAGAAGACGCGCGGCCAGTATATTTCGATGCCCGACCTTAAGCTCGCCCTTGAGCCTTTCGAGAAGATCCGCAAGGCCGTCGGCGACAAGATCGACATCATGGTGGAATTCCACTCGATGTGGCAGCTTTTGCCGGCGATGCAGATCGCCAAGGCGCTCACCCCCTACCAGACCTTCTGGCATGAAGACCCGATCAAGATGGACAGCCTGTCCAGCCTGAAACGCTATGCGGACGTTTCGCCGGCACCGATTTCGGCCTCCGAAACCCTGGCGACCCGTTGGGGTTTTCGCGATTACCTTGAAACGGGAGCCGCAGGGATCGTCATGCTCGACATTTCCTGGTGCGGAGGCCTTTCGGAAGCCCGGAAAGTCGCATCCATGGCGGAAGCCTGGCACCTTCCCGTGGCGCCGCACGACTGTACCGGTCCGGTGGTCCTGTGTGCCTCGACCCACCTGTCGCTCAACGCACCGAACGCACTGGTGCAGGAAAGCGTCCGCGCGTTCTACAAGACCTGGTACAGGGATTTGGTGACGGCCCTGCCGGAAGTGAAGAACGGCATGATCACGGTGCCGCCCGGCCC
>JAEZHO010000294.1 GCA_023416545.1 Pseudomonadota bacterium | reverse complement strand
GAGGCCTTTTCCGGCTGCAACCTGAAGAACGGCGCCCGCTCGACCGTCTTCGCCAGCGGCGATCCCGGCTCGCGGATCATGGTGATCGGCCCGATGCCGAACGCCGATGACGACCGCGACGGCCTGCCCTTCTCCGGTCGTGCCGGCCAGTTGCTCGACCGCATGCTGGCGGCGATCGGCCTGTCGCGGGAAACGGTGCTTCTCACCAACATCATTCCGTGGCGCCCGCCCGGCAACCGCATGCCCTCGCCGGCCGAGACGGCGATCTGCAGGCCCTTCATCGAAAGGCAGATCGCTCTTTCGGAGCCGGAGCACCTGCTGCTCCTCGGCAATTTCCCGGCTCGCTTCTTCTTCGGCAATACCGGCACGATCCACAGCCTGCGCGGCGAATGGCGCGACGTCTCCGTGAACGGCCGGACGATGCGCGCGCTCGCCAGCCTCCACCCTCAGGAACTGCTGATGGCGCCCGCCAACAAGGCGCTCGCCTGGCACGACCTGCTGATGCTCTTGCAGGCGCTCTCCAGGGCATGATGCCTGCCGTTTGATCAATTCGAAAACCGCACGGCGCGTGCCATGCAATCTACGCATGGCAGCGCTCTCTTATGTCGGCTTGTCAAATCGATGCTGCACCGCAATATTATTCGGGTGTCTTGGGAGGAACCGTACGTCAAGGAACCAAGGCGATGCCCCGTATCCGTCCCACCCATTGCGGCTTTGAAAGCCTCCGCGTCGCCGGCCTGTCCCCGCGCTCGACGCAGGGCTACCACCGCTTCGGCTCCGCGACCAACGAGCAGATCACCGCTCGCGGCCTGAGCCGGCCGGGCAGCATCACCCGCCCCTCCGCGATTTTCACCGATTTCCGCGAGCGCTGAACCAGCCAGGAAAGGACAAGGTCATGACCCGTCTTCTGCCGATCCGCATGCTGCGCGAGACCCTCGAGGGCGTCTCCACCGCCGTCAGCGCGGCGCGCGAGTATCGCGATGCCGGCGCGGTGCGCCGCGGGTGCGCGCGTCCCGCCAATCCGGCGACGGCCGACATCCCGCTCTGAACCCCACTCAACCCGGCGGCGCCGATGCCTTACGCGCCGCCTTTGGCTCGAGCCCCAGCCGGCGCTCGCGATAGACGATGAATATCCCGGCCGAAACCGTGATCGCCGTGCCGATGATCATCGGCGCGGTCGGCACGTCGTTGAAGATGACGAAGGCGATCGCGATCCCGAGAATGAAGGACGTGTATTCGAACGGCGCCACTGCCGAGACGTCCGCGTGCCGGTAGCTCTCGGTCAGGAAGATCTGGGCGATCCCGCCACAGATGCCGGCGGCGATCAGCAGCATGGCCTGCTCGCCCGTAAGCACCGTCCAGCCGAACGGCAGGCTCACAAGCGACAGCAGCGCGCCGAGGAGCGAGAAGTAAAAGACGATCGTCGGCGTCCGTTCCGTCCTGACCAGCTGGCGCACCTGCACCATGGCGAAGCCGCTCAGCACCGCCGCCATCAGCACCGCCGCGGCACCCAGCGCCTGCGTCGATGCAAACCCGCCTTGCCTGAAGAGGGTAAGCTGTGGCCAGGAGACGATCAGCACGCCGACCATGCCCGCGACGACGGCGCTCCAGCGGTAGAGCCGCACCTTTTCGCCCAGGACCACCGCCGCGAAGACCACCGCCATCAGCGGCGAGGCGTAGCCGATCGCGATCGCCTCCGGCAGCGGCAGGTGGACAAGGCCGTAGAAGCCGAAGGCCATCGAGATGATCCCGAACAGACTGCGCTTGAAATGCCCGAACGGGTGATCGGTATGGACCGCGGTGCGCAGTTCTCGCCGCCAGGCGAGATAGGCGATGATCGGGATCAGCGCGAAGGCGGAGCGGTAGAAGGTGATCTGGCCCGCAGGAACGCCGCTTCCGGCCGCCTTGATGAAGGTCTGCATCAGCACGAAGATCGCCACGGAGACGATCTTGCACATTATCCCGCGCAGGGAGTTGCCCGCTTCAGCGGTCATCTGGCACTCTTGGGCATTGAAGTCTCGAGGAAACAAGCGGGCGGGAAACAGCAAACCTAGCGAAGTAGAGTTGAGATTAAAGAAAATAATTCCGGAAGAACATCAATCTTGCTGATGACTCGATCAAACCCGGTGATTTGACCGGGGGCGAACCGCCTCGTCGCGGTAGGGCGCTCCCGACAAGAGTCAATGCGTTAGGATGCTGTTAGCAACCCATTGTTATCGTATCCGCATCTCGTTTATCGGAAGGATCCCGCCCTTGCAGTGTTCGGCATATCGACAGCCCTCGGCGAGGCATCCATCACCAGCGGGACTGACGTCCAGAAACACCAGTTCCGACTGAGCACGCAGGCTCGCACCGCGGCCCCTTGCATTGCCAAGCACCACAGGAATATCTGTATTCATGGGTACATCCGATACCAAGACGGTTGAACTTGCCGATTATCGCCCGACCGATTTCGTCCTCGAACGCGTCGATCTCACCTTCGAACTCGACCCGACGAACACAAAGGTCGATGCCCGGCTGATCTTCCATCGCCGCGAAGGCGTCGATCCTTCGGCACCGCTCGTGCTCGACGGCGACGAGCTGGCGCTTTCGGGCCTGCTTCTCGACCAGATCGAAGTGCCGCCCGCCCAGTACGAGGCCAGCCCGCGACGCCTGACGATCCGCGACCTTCCGGAAAACACCCCCTTCGAGATCACCGTCACCACCTTCATCAACCCGGAAGCCAACACGCAGCTGATGGGGCTCTACCGCACCAACGGTGTCTACTGCACCCAATGCGAGGCGGAGGGCTTCCGCCGCATCACCTATTTCCCCGACCGCCCGGACGTCCTGGCGCCTTATACGATCACCATCATCGCCGAAAAGACCGCCAACCCGCTGCTGCTTTCGAACGGCAACTTCCTCGGCGGCGGCAATTACGACGAGGGCCGGCATTTCGCGGCCTGGTTCGACCCGCATCCGAAGCCGAGCTACCTGTTCGCGCTGGTCGCGGGTGATCTCGGCGTCGTCGAGGACCGGTTCACCACCATGTCCGGCCGCGAGGTCGCGCTGAAGATCTATGTGGAGCACGGCAAGGAGCCGCGCGCCGCCTATGCGATGGATGCGCTGAAGCGCTCCATGAAATGGGACGAGGAGCGCTTCGGGCGCGAATACGACCTCGACATCTTCATGATCGTCGCCGTCTCCGACTTCAACATGGGGGCGATGGAGAACAAGGGTCTCAACGTCTTCAACGACAAGTACGTCCTTGCCGATCCCGAGACCGCGACCGACCAGGACTATGCCAATATCGAGGCGATCATCGCCCACGAATACTTCCACAACTGGACCGGCAACCGCATCACCTGCCGCGACTGGTTCCAGCTGTGCCTGAAGGAAGGCCTCACCGTATACCGCGACCACGAGTTCTCGGCCGACATGCGCTCGCGCGCCGTCAAGCGTATCGCCGAGGTCCGCCACCTGAAGGCCGAGCAGTTCCCCGAGGACGCCGGACCGCTCGCGCATCCCGTCCGCCCGACGAAGTATCGCGAGATCAACAACTTCTACACGACGACCGTCTACGAGAAGGGCTCCGAAGTCACCCGGATGATCGCCACGCTCCTGGGGCCGGAAGGTTTCAAGAAGGGCATGGATCTCTATTTCGAACGCCATGACGGGGACGCCGCGACCGTCGAGGACTTCGTCAAGTGCTTCGAGGACGCGACCGGTCGCGACCTCTCCCAGTTCTCGCTCTGGTACCGCCAGGCCGGCACGCCGCTGGTCACCGCGTCCGGCGCATACGATCCGACGG
>JAEZHO010000199.1 GCA_023416545.1 Pseudomonadota bacterium | reverse complement strand
TTCCATGCGTCGGAGCCGGATTCGCGTCCGCCACCCGTTTCCTTCTCGCCGCCGAAGGCACCGCCGATCTCGGCACCCGAGGGCCCGATGTTGACGTTGGCGATACCGCAGTCCGAGCCGCGATCGGACAGGAATGTTTCCGCCTCGCGCATGTCGTTCGTGAAAATGGACGAGGAGAGGCCCTGCGGCACATCGTTATGGAGCCGCAGCGCGTCCTCGAAGTTGCTGTACTTCATGACGTAGAGGATCGGTGCGAAGGTCTCTTCCCGCACGGGGCCGGTCTGCGCAGGCATCTCGACGATGGCGGGGCGGACATAATAGGCGTCCGGGGCGCCGTCCTGCTCCAGCCTTTCGCCGCCCGTGACCTTGCCGCCGGCGGCCTTGGCGGCTTCCAGCGACTTCTGCATCGTGTCATAGGCGGCCTTGTCGATCAGCGGTCCGACCAGCTTGCCTGCTTCAAGCGGGCTGCCGATGGTGACGGACTGATAGGCTTTCACCAGACGCGGAACGAGCGTTTCGTAGACGCTGTCATGGACGAACAGGCGTCGCAGCGTCGTGCAACGCTGTCCGGCGGTTCCCATGGCCGCGAAGGCAACCCCGCGAAGGGTGAGGTCGAGATCGGCGGTCGGAGCGACGATCGCGGCATTGTTGCCGCCGAGTTCAAGCAGCGAGCGCGCGAAGCGCTGTGCCAGGCGCGGACCGACTGCGCGGCCCATGGCGGTCGAGCCTGTCGCCGAGACGAGCGGCACCTTCTCGTGGTCGACTAGCACTTCGCCGATCTCACGCCCGCCGATCAGCAGGGTGGAAAGGTTCTTGGGAGCCGTATTGCCCTCGGCGATGTATCGAGACAGGGCCCGCTCGAAGATCGCCTGCGTGGCAAGTGCGGTCAGCGGCGTCTTCTCGGAGGGCTTCCAGACCGTAGCGTTGCCGCAGACGATCGCCAGGGCCGCGTTCCAAGACCATACCGCAACCGGGAAATTGAAGGCGGAGATGATTCCGATGACACCCAGCGGATGCCAGGTTTCCATCATACGGTGCTCGGCGCGCTCGGTTGCAATCGTCAGGCCGTAGAGCTGGCGGGAGAGACCCACCGCAAAATCGCAGATGTCGATCATTTCCTGGACTTCGCCCAGGCCTTCGGAGGTGATCTTGCCAACCTCGATGGAGACCAGGCGACCGAGGGCCTCCTTGGACGCCCTCAGCTCCTCGCCGAGGAGGCGAACGAGTTCGCCCCGCTTGGGAGCTGGCACGAGGCGCCACGCGAGGAACGCCTCATGGGCCTTTTCGATTGCCGTCGCTGCATCCGCCGTCGTGATCTCGGGAAGCCTGCCGATCTCCCGCCCGGTAATCGGCGAGCGGACCGCAAGGGTGCCACCGGTATAGCTCTCCGGCTTGATGCCGAGATCGTTGAAGATGTCTTTCACGTCCTGGGCGAGATCGAGATTGGCAAGCGTCATGTCAGTCCTTCCGGATATCGAATTGGGGTCAATGTACTGATCGGCGGCGGTTCTGCAATCAGAAGCGCTCGCCGGTAAAGTGCGCAATCTGCGCGCCGAGTTCGTAATATGCTTCTTTGAGCGGTCGCATCGACGGGATCGCCGGTTCGGTGATCGGCAGCGGCAGATCCTTTTCGGCAACGCGGCCGAGGATGTGCTCGGCGAGCACCTTGCCGAAGGTCGTCCCGGGGGAAATTCCGCGACCGTTGTAGCCGCAGAAACCGAGCACATTGGGCGCGAACTTGTGGAGACGGGGCAGGGCGTTGTCCGTCATGCCGATCATCCCGTACCATTCAGCCTCGAAGGGGATGTCGGCGATCTGCGGGAATATCCGGCGAATTGACCGGCGTGCCCAGGCCTTGTGGATTCCCGCTCCCGTGCCGCGCAATGCACCGACGCTGCCGAATACCAGCCGGCCGGCCTTATCCATGCGGAAGGAGGAGAGCACTTCCCGCGTGTCCCAGCAACCTTCGCGTCCATGCAGGATGGCGCGCTGCTCTTCCTGGGGAAGTGGCACGGTGGCGAGATTGAAATAGGGGAGATAGACCTGTTCCTTGCGGATGACCTCCCATGGACCGGAACTGTAGGCCTCGCTTGCGACGATGACCCATTCCGCCTTCACCTCGCCCTTTGCCGTTCGCAGGACGTGGCTGCCATCGCACTGCTCGTGAGCGAGGACGGCACTGTCGCGGTAGAGCCTTGCACCCGCGCCGATCGCAGCCTTGGCAAGCCCGCGCGCATAGGCGAGGGGTTGCAGCGTGCCCGCGCGCATGTCGAGCATGGAACCGGCATAGACAGGAGATCCGACACGGCGAGCGGTTTCGGCGGCGTCGAGCAGAGTGACCGGTGCGCCCCGCTTCTGCCACTGTGCGGCGCGTTCGGCGAGTTCCTTCAGTCCTTCCTTGCCGACGGCGAGATGCAGCGTGCCGTTACGCTCGAGTTCGCAGGGGATATCGTGGCGATCGACGAGGTCACGGACCAGGTAGGGACCGTTGCCGAGCAGGTCGAGGAGACGCTCTCCGTAGTGCGAGCCAAGCTCCTTCGGGAAGTCGTCGGGCATGACCCACATGCCGGCGTTGATGAGGCCCACGTTTCGCCCCGCTCCGCCGAAGCCGAACTCGTGTGCTTCCAGCAGAACGACGTCGGTGCCGGCTTCCGCCAGATGCAGCGCCGCGGACAATCCAGTATATCCGCCGCCGACGATCACGACCTGTGCGGAGATGCTCT
>JAEZHO010000193.1 GCA_023416545.1 Pseudomonadota bacterium | reverse complement strand
CTTGCTCGCGAAACGCCCTTCGACCGGCCTTTCCAGCAGTTCATCACCGAGGGTGCGTGGGGCACGCTTTGGTCGCGTCCCGGATGGACGAAGCGCGAGCGCTCGATGGTGACCATCGCGCTGCTGGCGGCTCTCGGGCACCACGAAGAGGTGGCCATGCACGTTCGGGCCACTGCCCGAACAGGCGCGACGAAGGACGATATCTGCGAGGCTCTCATGCATGTGGCAGTCTATGCTGGCGTTCCTGCGGCGAATCACGCCTTCAAGATCGCCAAGGCGGTCTATGCCGAAATGGATGCCAAGACCGAAGACGGGGGAGACGACAATGAAGAACGCACCGCCTGAGACGACACCTTTCTTTGCCCGCGACCGGGACATGCAGCCCCCGGCCTATACGCCCTGGTACAAGACGACGGTGCTTCGTTCGCCGCAGCGGGCGCTGATTTCGCTGGAAGGCACGAAAAGCGAAATCACCGGTCCCGTGTTCGGACACGATATCATCAACGAGTTCGACAACGACCTGATCGTGAACTACGCCAGGCCCGGCGAAGGGCCGATCGGCCAGCGCATCCTGGTTCACGGCCGGGTGCTGGACGAGCGCGGGATCGGTGTCGCGGGAGCGCTGGTCGAATTCTGGCAGGCCAATGCCGGCGGCCGGTATCGCCACAAGAAGGAAACCTATCTTGCGCCCCTGGACCCCAATTTCGGCGGGGTCGGCCGGACGATCACCGACGACAACGGCTTCTACTGGTTCAAGACGATCAAGCCCGGTCCCTATCCCTGGCCGAACGGTGTCAACGACTGGCGCCCGGCCCACATCCATTTCTCCGTCTTCGGCCATGGCTTCGCCCAGCGGCTGGTGACCCAGATGTATTTCGAAGGGGATCCGCTGATCTGGATTTGTCCGATCGTAAAGACCATCCCGGACGAGGAGGCAATCAAGCGCCTGATCGCGCCGCTGGACATGAATGCGACCATTCCTCATGACATGCGGGCCTACAAGTTCGACATCGTCCTTCGCGGGCGTCGCTCCACCCTGTTCGAAAACCGCATGGAGGGTAACTGACATGGTCCAGTCGCTCGGCTATCTGAAGGAATCCGCGTCGCAGACCGCGGGCCCCTATGTGCACATCGGCTGCACGCCGAACTTCTCCGGCATCCACGGTGTCTTCGACACGGACCTGGGCTCCGGTCCGCTTGTCAACGACCAGACGCGCGGCGAGCGGATCACGATCTGCGGACGCGTCATCGATGGCAGCGGGACGCCCCTGCGGGATGCGCTCGTCGAGATATGGCAGGCCGATGCGGAGGGCTTCTACAACAGCCCGTCGGAAACCCGCGGCACGGCGGATCCGAATTTCTTCGGCTGGGCGCGCTGCCCGGGCGACATGAATACGGGCGAATTCGTCTTCGAGACGATCAAGCCGGGCCGTGTGCCGTTTCGCGACGGCCGGATGATGGCGCCTCACGTCAATTTCTGGATCGTCGCGCGGGGCATCAACATCGGCCTCAACACGCGGATGTACTTTTCCGACGAGGAGGAGGCGAACGCGCAGGATCCCATCCTCGCCCGCATCGAGCACAGGGTTCGCGTTCCGACCCTGATCGGCAAGCGAGACGGGGATACGGTGACCTTCGACATCCACCTCCAGGGTGATCAAGAGACGATATTCTTCGACGTCTGAGGGCCCGATGACCTTTTCCGCATTCGATCACCCCTATCTCTCTGCCCTTGTCGGCGACGACGAGGTGGCCGGGTTCTTTACGCTCGAGGCGGAGATCGAGGCCATGCTCGCCTTCGAATCCGCGCTCGCACGAGCCGAAGCGCGGTGGGGGCTGATCCCGGCCGTTGCGGCTGCGGAGATCGAGGCCTGCTGCGAGCGGTTCAGCCCCGATCTCGACCGGCTGCGGGCGGGGATTGCCCGGGATGGCGTGGTGGTGCCGGAACTCGTCAAGCACGTGAGGGAAACTCTCGGTGATGATGCGAGACCGCACCTTCACATGGGGGCGACCAGCCAGGACGTCATCGACACAGCCCTGGTGCTCCGCCTGAAGGGCGTTTGCGAAATCCTTTTTTCGCGACTCGTCGCCTTGCGGGGGGCGATGGAAAAGGTCGAGGAGACATTTGGCACGAATGTGCTCATGGGGCATACCCGCATGCAGGCGGCCATTCCCATTACCGTCGCAGATCGCGTGCGGGCCTGGCGGGAGCCGCTCGATCGCCACGTTACGGAGTTGAAGCGCTTCGAGGCCACGGGCCTCGTGATCCAGTTCGGTGGTGCCGTCGGGACGCTGGAGAAGCTTGGAGACAAGGCGGAAGCGGTCCGGCGTACCATGGCGGAAGAACTCGGTCTTTCCGATACCCCGCAATGGCAGAGCCAGCGTGACAGGATTGCCGGGTTCGGAAGTCTTCTCTCGCTTCTCACGGGAAGTCTCGGGAAGTTCGGCCAGGATATCGCGCTCCTTGCGCAGGCGGGCCGTGAAATATCGCTCGCCGGCGGAGGCGCATCCTCGGCGATGGCGCACAAGCAGAACCCGGTCGCCGCGGAAGTGCTGGTGACGCTGGCGCGATACAATGCGAGCCAGGTCGGCGGACTGCACCAGGCCCTTGTGCACGAGCAGGAACGTTCAGGGGCCGCGTGGACCCTGGAATGGATGATCCTGCCGTCGATGATTGCCTGTACCGGCGCTTCGCTTCGCTTGGCGGACAGGCTCGTCGGCGATATCCGCGGCATCGGGCGCGAAGCCTAAGCGGCGCAGGAACGCGTGGCTCATGAGGCCCACCCAGGCAGATCGCTCCAGTCTGCCGGGTTTCGCTCGCCATCATGCAGCAGAGATCGTTTTCCGCCGCGGGCCGGGCCCTCAGACCTGAGGCAGTTGCCGGGAAGCCGGATTCGCACCCTGAAGCACGACCACGCGAGAGCCGTTGGGCACCCGTCGATAGAGGTCGATGATGTCCTGGTTCAGGAGCCGGATGCAGCCGCTCGAGACAGCCTTGCCGATGGTCCAGGCCTCGGTGGTGCCGTGAATGCGGTAGAGCGTGTCCTTGCCGTCTTTGAAGAGGTAAAGCGCGCGCGGGCCAAGCGGATTCGTGACGCCGGGTTCCATGCCGCCGGCAAGAGGGCCGTAGCGCTCGGGTTCGCGAGCGATCATGGCCTGCGTCGGCGTCCAGCGCGGCCATTGCCGCTTGTACGGGACCACGGCCTGCCCCTCGAATTCGAGACCTGCCTTGCCGACGCCGATCCCGTAGCGCAGCGCTCGCCCGCCTTCCCTTACCAGATAGAGGTAGCGTGCCTCGGTATCGACCACGATGGTCCCGGGCGGCTGGTCGGTCGGGTAGGCGACCTCACGCCGGAGGAATTGCGGGTCGACGCGGGTCAGGTCGGTTGCCGCGACCGGGAAGGCTTCTCCCTCGATCGCGCCGTACATCGCCAGATATTCGTCGGAAATCAGCGGCTTGACCGTCTGAGGGCGAGAAGGGGTGGTCGTGCATCCGGCAGCAAGCAGGGGTGCTGCGATCAGCAGTGAACGGCGCGTGAACTTCAACAAGGCAGGCTTCCGGGGATGGGCAGGAGACAGCGGCTTCGGCAGCCGGGATGAGGGCGGGCGTTTCACGGAGAAACGAATCGAGAGATAGCTCCTCCCGGAGGTCGGCGGCAACTCACGCCCGGTCACCAAACCGTGAAGTCTCTGGTCTTACCGCGACGCCTGAAGAAGCATCGGTGCGAGTGCGTCGGCCGTTTTCCGGAGCGGGGCAAGGAAGTGATCGGCCAGTTCGGACGCGGGGATCTGTGCGGCCGATGCGCCGATGTTGAGCGCCGCAACGACGTGTCCCCCCTCGTCGCGCAAGGGGACCGCGATGGAGCAGAGGCCGATCTCCAGTTCCTGGTCGATGATGGCATGGCCCTTCTCCCGGACGTGAGCGAGTTCCTCCATCAGGGCGTGCGGATCGGTCAGGGTCGACGCGGTGAAGGCGCGGAGGTCACTTTTG
>JAEZHO010000192.1 GCA_023416545.1 Pseudomonadota bacterium | reverse complement strand
TTTCGTTGGGAATGCCGTGGGTCGCCCAGCGCGTGTGGGCGATGCCGATATTCCCGGGCAAGGGATCGGCCGCAAGCTTCTTCTCGAGGTTCACCAGCTTGCCCTCGGCCCGCCTGCGGTCCAGATGCCCCTTGTGGATCGTCGCCACGCCGGCCGAATCGTAGCCCCGATATTCGAGCCGCTTCAGCGCATCCACCAGCCGATCCGCCACCGGTCCCTTACCGACGATGCCAACGATCCCGCACATTAAAAACCTCATTGTTCCCGCGATGTCGCGATGTTCTAGTCGATATATGCACTGCCGCAATTCCCTTTCCGGTCACTTTGCGTGTCGGAAGGTAACCGCGGCTGTTACGACGTCTTCTTTTTGGCTGCCTTGATCGCCAGCGCCCGTTCGCGGATCACCTTTGCCCGCCCAGGCTTGGTTTCCTGGCGTGCGCGTCCGAGAGCCAATGCATCGGCGGGAACGTCCTCCGTGATGACGCTTCCGGAGCCCACATAGGCGCCATCCCCGATCGAGACTGGCGCGACCAGAGCGGAGTTCGAACCGATGAAGGCATCCGAACCGATCTGCGTGAGGTGCTTGTTGACGCCGTCATAGTTGCAGGTGATCGTGCCCGCGCCGATATTCGCATGGGCGCCCACGACGGCATCGCCGATATAGGTGAGATGGTTGACCTTCGCCCCTTCGCCGATCTCTGCTTTCTTGACCTCGCAGAAGTTCCCGACCTTCGCCTTCGACGCGATATTCGCGCCCGGTCGCAGCCGCGCGAACGGGCCGATCGTGGCACCGGCGCTGACATGTGCACCCTCGATATGGGAGAAGGCGTGGATGACGGCGCCGCCGTCTACTCTCACACCCGGCCCGAAGACCACGTTCGGCTCGATCACCGCATCCTGTTCGATCTGCGTGTCATATGCGAGGAAGACGGTTTCCGGGGCGATCATGGTCACCCCCGACAGCATGAACTCGTGCCGCCGCCGCTCCTGCCACAGTCGTTCCAGGATCGCCAGTTCGACCCGGTTGTTGCACCCGGCCGTCTCCGCCTCGGGAGCATCGACGGCAACCGCCCTGCCCCCGCTCGCCCGCACGATCTCGACGAGATCGGTCAGGTAGTATTCGCCCTTGGCATTGTCGTTGTCGATCCGGTCCAGAAGCTCCAGCGCCCGGCGACCGTTGATCGCCATGATGCCGCTGTTACACCAGTTGACCTTGCGCTCCTCGTCCGTCGCGTCCTTCTCCTCCCGGATTGCGACGAGTTCGCCGTTCTTGACCAGAAGGCGTCCGTAGCCGGTCGGGCGATCGGTGTGAAATCCGATGACGGCGACATCCGCGCCCTTGGCCAGTTCCTCGCGCGCCGCGGCGAGCGGCCCGGCCGTTACCAGCGGCGCATCGCCGTAGGTCACCAGGATGTCGTCGAAGCCGGCCGAGAGCGCGTCGCGCGCTGTTAGGACGGCATGGCCGGTCCCGAGCCGTTCCGTCTGGAGGAATGTCCGGATCGTCACCCCGTCAAGTTCGGCCGCGCCGGCCACCGCGTCCGCATCGCGCCCGAGCACCAGTGCGACATCGACGATGCCGGCCGAGGCGACGGCCCGCATGACATGCCCGATCATCGGCAGCCCCGCGATGGGATGAAGGACCTTCGACATCGACGACTTCATTCGGGTGCTGTCGCCAGCGGCAAGAATGACGGCCAGGCAGGTGCGATTCATGGCGGTTCCTCGATAAACTCGAGCGGCACTTAGCAGCAACTCGATTGACAGGCGATAAACGGCTTATTTCCGGCTGCAACAAAAAAGGGCGCCCGCGGGGGCGCCCTTTCCGCATGAAGCGATTGCCTTACTGCGGCAGCTTGTCGTCGACGCCGGCGACGTAGAAGTTCATCCCGAGAAGAACGCCGTCTTCGGCCTTCTCGTCTGCAGCCAGCCAGTCCGAACCGTCCTGCTTCTTGACCGGGCCGGTGAACGGATGCAGTTCGCCCGACTTGATCTTCGCCTCGGTCTCTTCCGCCATCGCCTTCACGTCGTCAGGCATGTTGGTGTAGGGCGCCATGGTCAGGATGCCGTCCTTCAGGCCGTCCCAGATCTGCTCGGACTTCCAGTTGCCGTCGAGGAGGGCCTGCGTGCGCTTGATGTAATAGGCGCCCCAGGTGTCGACGATCGCGGTCAGCTGCGTTTCCGGGCCTGCCTTGATCATGTCGGATGCCTGGCCGAAGGCCTTGATGCCGCGCTCGGCCGCCACCTGCATCGGCGCGGTCGTGTCGGTGTGCTGCGTCAGGATATCGACGCCCTGGTCGATCAGCGCCTTGGCCGCATCGGCTTCCTTGCCAGGATCGAACCAGGTGTTGGCCCAGACGACCTTGACCTTGAACTCCGGGTTGACCGACTGCGCGCCGAGGATGAAGGAGTTGATGCCCATCACCACTTCCGGGATCGGGAAGGATGCGATGTAACCGGCGACGCCCTTTTCGGAGAGCTTTGCCGCGATCTGGCCCTGGATATAACGGCCTTCGTAGAAGCGCGCATTATAGGTGGACACGTTGTCCGCCGACTTGAAGCCGGTGGCGTGTTCGAACTTCACGTCCGGGAATTTCTCGGCGACCTTCATGGTGGCGTCCATGAAGCCGAAGGAGGTCGTGTAGATCAGGGCACAGCCGGAACGGGCCATGCGCTCGATCGCACGCTCCGCATCCGGACCTTCCGGAACGTTCTCGAGGAACGGCGTCTCGATCTTGTCGCCGAAGTGGGCCTGCAGTTCCTGGCGACCGATGTCGTGTGCCTGCGTCCAGCCGCCGTCGGTCTTGGAGCCGACGTAGATGAAGCAGACCTTGGTCTTGTCCTGGGCCTGGGCGCCGCTGGCGAAGCCGCCGAGAAGGGCCGCCGAAGCGGCAAGTGCGATGATCAGTTTCTTCATTTTTTGACCTCTATTAGCTTGAAGACTTGGATGCACAGTAGGCCTCAACGCTCCGGAACGAAAGGTTTTCCGAGCGAGGCCGGGGTGTTGATGAGCGTCGTGCGCCGATTATGCGAGATGATGATGAGGACGACAATAGTCGCCACATAGGGCATGGCCGAGAGAAGCTGCGAGGGAATGCCGAGCCCCAGCGCCTGCGCATGCAACTGGCCGATGGTCACCGCACCAAACAGATATCCGCCGGCCAGAACGCGCAGCGGCCGCCAGGATGCGAAGACGACGAGCGCCAGCGCGATCCACCCGCGCCCCGCCGTCATGTTCTCCACCCATTGCGGCGTGTAGACCAGCGACAGATAGGCCCCGGCAAGACCGGCGCAGGCGCCGCCGAACATCACGGCCATGTACCGCGTACGGATCACGTTGATCCCGAGTGCATGGGCAGAGGCGTGGTTGTCGCCGATCGCCCGGAGCTTCAGTCCGGCGCGGCTCCTGAACAGGAACCAGTGGATGCCGACCACGAGCAGGACCGACAGGTAGAAGATCAGGTCCTGACGGAAGAGGAGCGGGCCGAGGAAGGGAATGTCGGAAAGCACCGGGATGGCGATCGGCTGCAGCTTGATGCCCGGCTGCCCCACGAAGCTCTCGCCGATCTGCCCGGAAAGGCCAAGGCCGAGGATGGTGAGCGCAAGACCCGTCGCGACCTGGTTGGCGACGAGCGTCAGTGTCAGCACGCCGAAGAGCAGCGAGAAGGCTCCGCCCGCGACGATGCCGGCCACGACACCGACATAGGGCGAGCCGGTGGCCTGGGTCACGGCGAACGCGGTCACCGCTCCCATGATCATCATGCCTTCGACGCCGAGATTGAGCACGCCGGCGCGCTCCGTCACCAGTTCGCCGAGCGAGGCGATGACGAGCGGCGTCGCGGCGGTGATGACCGTCAGCAGGATCGCCTCAAGCATGGGAGGCTCCCGTCCCTTCGCGGCCGACGAGGCGGATGCGGTAGTGGATCAGCGTGTCGCAGGAGAGCACGAAGAACAGCAGAAGGCCCTGGAACACCCGGCTCACCTTGTCCGAAATCCCGATTGAAAGCTGGGCTGCCTCTCCCCCGAGATATGTCAGGGCCAGAACGAAGCCGGAAGCGATGATGCCGAGCGGATTGAGCCGCCCGAGGAAGGCGACGATGATCGCCGTGAAGCCGTAACCGGGCGATATCGCCGGTTGCACATGGCCGATCGACCCGGAGACCTCCGATATCCCGGCAAGGCCAGCAAGTCCTCCGGAAAGCAGCATCGCAAACCAGACCATGCGCCGGGAGGAGAAGCCTGCGAAACGGCCGGCCCGTTCCGACTGCCCGATGACGGAGACCTCGAAGCCCTTCAGCATGAAGCGCATCATGAACCAGATCGCGACGGCCGCCACCAGCGCGAAGACGATCGCGAGATGGGCCCGACCGGAATCGAGGATTTCCGGAAGCACCGCTTCGGGGACGAATGCCTTCGTCTGCGGGAAATTGTAGCCTTGCGGATCGCGCCAGGGACCCCTCACCAGCCAGTCGAGGAAGAGCTGCGCGATGTAGACGAGCATCAGGCTCGTGAGGATTTCGTTGGTGTTGAAGCGTGTCTTCAGGAGCGCGGGGATCCCGGCGTAAAGCGCTCCGCCGATGGCGCCCATGATCAGCATCAGCGGCAGTATCGCCACCGAGTGCCAGTCGGGATAGAGCACGGGAAGGATGGCGCCGGTTATCGCGCCGATCGTGAATTGCCCTTCGGCGCCGATATTCCAGTTGTTGGAGCGATAGCAGACCGCAAGGCCGACCGCGATCAGGATCAGCGGCGCCGCCTTGATCGCGAGCTCGTGGAGGGACCAGACCTCCAGCAACGGCTCGATGAAGAAGCTGTAGAGCGCGTCGATCGGGTCCTTGCCGAGGAACCAGAACATCAGCCCGCCGAAGAAAAGCGTAAGCGCCAGGGCGAGCAGAGGCGATACGAAGGAAAACACGCGACCGCCCCGATCACGCTTTTGCAGCTCAATGCGCATGGGACGCCTCCCGGCGCGTGGAATCGTGGACGCCGCCCATCAGCAGGCCGACCCTTTCCAGGGTGAGCTCGCCGGCGGCGTAGGAGGGTGACAGCCGCCCCTCCGAGATGACGGCAATGCTTGTCGCCACCTCGAATATCTCGTCCAGGTCCTGGCTGATGACGATCACCGCGGAACCGGCTTCGGCAAGATCCACGATCGCCTGGCGGATGCGGCTGGAAGCGCCCGCGTCGACGCCCCATGTCGGCTGGTTCACGACCAGTACCGCCGGTTGCCGGTCGAGTTCGCGGCCGACGATGAACTTCTGGAGATTGCCGCCCGAGAGAGCGCCTGCGCGGGGATCCTCCCCGCTCTTGCGGACATCCATCTCCTCGCAGATGCGCTGGGTGGCACGGCGGATCGCGCCATGCCGGATGACGTTCAGCATGCCGCCTCCCAGAAACGCGCGGCGGTCGGACCGGCTGCGTGCGAGAAGAAGGTTGTCGGAGAGGGACATGTCGGACACGGCGGCGTGCCCATGCCGTTCTTCCGGCACGAAGCCTGCGCCGAGCAGGCGCCGCTCGTTGATGCCGAGGCGCCCCGCAGCCTTGCCGCAAAGGCGGATCGCGTCGCTGTCGGCCACGGGATACTCGCCGGACAGCGCATCGAACAGTTCGCCCTGCCCGTTTCCGGCGACGCCGGCCACGGCGAGCACCTCGCCCGCGCGAACGGTGAGATTGATGTCCCTCAGCGCGACCGCGAAGGGAGTGCGGGCCGCAACGGAGAGATCGCGGACCTCGATGCGAACATCCCCCGGGGCCTTGCGCCCCTCCCGCTGAACTCCTGCGACATCGGAGCCGACCATCATTCGCGCAAGCGAAGCGGCGGTCTCCTGCTTCGGGTCGCAGTCACCCGTCACGCGTCCGTGACGCAGCACGGTCGCGCGGTTGCAGATGCGCTGCACTTCTTCCAGCCGATGGCTGATATAGAGCACGGACCGCCCCTCGGCCTTTAGCTTGAACAGCGTCTCGAACAGTCGGTCCGCTTCCTGGGGTGTGAGGACGGAGGTTGGTTCGTCGAGGATGATGAGCTTCGGGTTCTGCAGGAGGGCGCGGACGATCTCGATGCGTTGGCGTTCGCCGACGGAAAGGTCCGCGACATGCGCATTGGGATCGAGCGGCAGGCCGTAGGCCTTCGACAGTGTCGCGGCCTCTTCGGAAATCTTCGCGAGAGAGACGCCGGTGTCGAGCGACAGCGCGATATTTTCCGCCACCGTCAGTGCCTCGAAAAGCGAGAAGTGCTGGAAGACCATTCCGACGCCGAGCGCCCGGGCCTCGCCTGGCGAGCGTATGGTCACCGGCTGGCCGTTCCAGAGGATCTCCCCTTCGGTCGGATCGAGGATGCCGAACAGCATCTTCACGAAGGTGGACTTGCCGGCACCGTTCTCCCCGAGAAGGGCATGGATTTCGCCGGCACCGATATCCAGGTCGATCCCGGAGCAGGCGGCGAAATTGCCGAAATGCTTGGTCAGATTTCGGACCGCCAATAACGGATTGGCGGCCGATCCCTCTATGACAGTCACTGCACCCCCTTGTGACGCAGCTTCACCTTCTCCGAGGCTTGCTAGGCGATCGTCGCGCGTCCTGGTTCAATCATGGCGGCAGCAAGGCGGCCGCTCACGATTACTGTTAGCGGATTTGTTGCCCCGCACAACCGAAAACATGCGTCGCCAACAGGTGTCAGCGGTCCCGCCCAAGGGACGGAAACATCTGGAGGATCGCGCCGATGAAGTAGAGATAGAGCCCCGACAGCACCACGCCGTAGACCAGCCATGTCGGCGAGTCGAAGTGCAGCAGCAGCGAATAGCCGCTCAG
>JAEZHO010000183.1 GCA_023416545.1 Pseudomonadota bacterium | reverse complement strand
CGACAACGTCGCCTACAGCGTCATCAAGGAACAGCTGCCGGTCCAGCTGGAGGCCGGGAACGGCCCCGACATCGCGCGCGTCACGGCGATCAAGGATCTCGCCGGCCACTGGCTCGACCTGCGTCCGCTGGTGAAGGACCCGGCCTACTGGGACGAGAACTTCGGCGACAAGGCCGACTGGATGCGGCCGGACGGCTCCGACCAGATCTCGGGCTTCATGACGCAGCTGACGCTGACCGGTGGCTTTGCCAACAAGACGCTGTTCGATCAGGCGGGGGTTGAACTCCCTGGTCCCCAGGCGACATGGCAGGAGTGGGCTGAGGCCGCCAGGAAGGTCGCCGAAAGCCAGCAGGTCCCCTTCCCCATGGCGATCGACCGCTCGGGACACCGCATCACCGCGCCGATGCTTTCCTATGGCGCCAATTATATCGGATCGGACGGCAAGCCCGCGCCGCTGGACCAGGGCGGCAAGGAGTTCCTGAGCAGCTTCGTCGGCTGGACGGAAGACGGTACCTTCGCCAAGGACGTGTGGGTATCGGCCGCCGGCAATACCTACCGCGCCGCAGCTGACGACTTCATCAATGGCCAGCTCGCCTTCTACTATTCGGGCTCCTGGCAGGTGGCAAACCTGGCAACCAAGATTAGCGACAACTTCGACTGGGTTGCGACCGGCAGTCCCTGCGGACCCGCAGCCTGCACCGGCATGCCCGGGGGCGCGGCACTGGTCGCAGTGAAGTACACGAAGAACCCGCAGGAGGTCGCGACCTTCATGGACTGGATGGCCCGTGAGGAGATCGTCAAGGAATTCTCCGAACGGACGCTCTTCCTTCCCGCCCACAAGGCTGTCGTTGAAAAAGGCGGCCTGAACTTCCAGACGGACAACGAGCAGGCCAAGGCCGCGCTCGGCACGTTTGTCGAGGCCTCGAAGGCGACCTCGGAAACGGCCTTGAAGCTTCCCGCCTGGCGTTGGGCCGATACCGTCTACGCCGCCATCGTCACCCGTATCGGCCAGACCCTTGCGGGAGAACTTGCCCTTGAGGAGACTTTCGCCCGCATCGACGCCGATGTCGCCCAGAAGGTAAAGGACACCGGTCTCTGAGACCCGTGTCCACCTCCGCATCCGTTACCCACGCTATCACCGTTTGAGCGATCCGGCTGGGGACGATGTCATCGCTCCTCCTCTCCCCGCGGAGAGGAGGACACTTCACGACCGGGACTGGGCAATAGGGGAGACGGCAAGACATGGACATGCGGAAACGATCGCCCGCGCCGCGTCTCGGTGCTCTCCTGATGGCGCCGGTCAACGGCATAATGGCTCTTGTCGACGTTCCGCTGAGGGCGCTGCAGAGGCTGACCGGCATAAACGGCATGGCCGCCTTCTTCCTGATGCCGAACATGCTGATCTTCGGGATCTTCGTGCTCCTGCCGCTTGCGATCAACTTCGTCTATTCCCTGAGCGGCGGCACGGCCCTTTTCCTGTCGGAACGCAGCTTCGTCGGGCTGGACCAGTATCAGAGGCTGTTCCGGTGCGAATCCTATCTGGACCCGATGTCCTGCCAGGAGGACGCATTCTGGACAGCGGTCGGAAATACGGCCTGGTTCGTCCTGCTTCAGGTCACGCTGATGATCCTGGTGGCTCTGGCGACGGCCCTCATCCTCAACCGCGACCTGCGTGCCCGCTCCTTCTGGCGGGCGGTCTTCTTCTTCCCGGTCCTCCTGTCGCCTGTCGTGGTCGGTTTGATCTGGAAATGGATACTCCAGCGCCAGGGCCTGCTGAACTTTGCCCTCTTCGAACTCGGGATGGAGCCGCACAACTGGCTGACCGACCGCACATGGGCTTTCGCCGCCGCGGTCGGCGTTTCGATCTGGGCCCATATGGGCTTCTATGCCCTGATCCTGCTGGCCGGGCTTCAGGCGATCCCAAAGGATCTTTACGAAGCTGCGGAAATGGACGGGACGAAGCCCGCGCGTGTCTTCTGGCGCATCACCTTGCCGCTTCTCGCGCCCAATCTCCTGGTCGTCGTCGTGTTGGCGCTGATCAAGGCGGTCCAGGTGTTCGATGAGGTCTACGTGCTGACGGGCGGCGGACCGGGGACGAGCACCCTCTACCTCACCCAGTATATCTACGAGACTGGTTTTGCGTCCCAGTTGCGCAATCCGGGCCTCGCGGCGGCGGCTTCCATATTGATGGGCCTTGTTCTGGTCGTGCTGACGCTGGTCCAGCTTGGCATAGGCCGCCGTTCCGAGGCGAAGGGGAAACGATGATGGGATCGGTTGCACGCTTCATCTTCCGGCGCAGGGGCGCCAGCGGAACCGGCAAAGGCTGGCACTGGACCGACATCGTTACCTGGATCTGGCTCGTCGGCGGGCTGCTGATCATGTTCGGTCCCGCGGTGTGGCTCGCCTTCTCTTCCTTCAAGACGCCCGCCGGACTGGCCGAATTTCCGCCGACGATCCTGCCCTATGTCACGCAGCAGGTAACGGTCGAAGGCTACGACAAGCCGCTCGCGCTCTATCAGGCGACCATGCCCGACGGCACCGTCCGTGAGCTCGCGGAAGTCCGCCGCATCGGCATCCTCAGTCAGATGGTCGACCCGCAGGCGCCCGGCGAGATCATCAAGGTCAACATCGCCGACCGGGCGCCGGTGCGCACCATGTCCTTCGCAACGGAGAACTACACCCAGCCCTTCGTGCAGTTCGACTTCGTCCAGTATCTCTGGAACTCTGTCTTCGTCACGGTCATGGCCACCATGATTACCCTCGTGGTG
>JAEZHO010000112.1 GCA_023416545.1 Pseudomonadota bacterium | reverse complement strand
CGAGACGACCATCGACTTTACCCCCGATACCTATCAACAGGTGGCGGGCCTGACGCACTACTACAACCGGCACAAGTTCCACGCCGTGGTGGTGACGCTGCACGAAAGGCTCGGGAGGGTGGTGACGATCTTCTCCTGCCCCGGCGACTTCCCGCACGGGCGGATGGTCTTTCCTGCCGACAGCGGGGTCTCGATCCCGGACGGACCGGTCGACCTTGCTATGGAAATCAGGGAGAATGACCTGCAGTTCTCCTGGCGTGCCGGCGGCAGCAACGACTGGCAGGCGCTCGGGCCAGCGCTGGATGCGGGCGTCATTTCCGACGAGGGCGGGCGCGGCGAGCACGGGTCGTTTACCGGCGCCTTTGCCGGTATGGTTGCCTTCGACACATCCGGGCGGGGCCGCCCCGCGGACTTCAGCCGTTTCGTCTACGAGGCGTTGTCAGGATGAGGTTGTACATAAGGCAACATGAATAAGTCGCGGCGATCATTACATAAGTGTAATCTTAAGTTCAGACTTCGTTCATCGCAGAGGGCCTAGCGTCGTTCTCGTCAACAACACGAGGAAGACCGATGAAGAAGCTCGTTACGCTCATGCTTGCCGCCACCGTCCTTGCCGCTCCTGCCGCGCACGCCTTTGACCATCAGCGCGGTCACGACCGTGGCCGCCATGTCGAGCGTCCCGCCAAGATGGACAAGAAGGTGGTCCGGAAGCATCGCTGGAGCAAGGGGCATCGGATGTCGGCCGCCGAGCGTCGCCACATGCGCGACGTGCGGGATTATCGTCGCCACCGGCTCTCCGCGCCGCCGCGCGGCCATCGCTGGGTCCAGGTCGACAACGACTTCCTGCTGGTCGGGATCACCTCGGGCATCATCGCCGGGATCATCGCCGGCCGGTGACCTGAGAAAAGAGGGCGGCAGCGGCCGCCCTTCACGCCCCGGCGGGGCGGATCATCCGCCCGAGAGGCATTCGTTCAGGCTGGTCGCGATCGAGCGCATCAGTTCGAAGTAGAGATCGGGGCCTTCCGCCAGCGTCGCGCCTTCGGGGTCGAGCGTTCCGGAACGGGCATCGGTTCCTTCCGTCACCACCTGGATCAGCTTCGGCTCGAACTGGGGTTCGGCGAAGACGCAGGCCGCCCCCAGCGTTTTGATGCGGTCCTGGATTTCCCTGACGCGCTCAGCGCCCGGCATGATTTCCGGACTGACGGTGATCGAGCCCACCACGCGCACGCCGTAATGGTCTTCGAAATACTGGTAGGCGTCATGGAAGACGACGAAGGGCTTGTCCTTTACCGGCGCCACCATGCCGGCAATTTCCCTGTCGAGGGCGTCGATCTTCTGGCTCAGCGCCTCGAGGTTGGCGCCATAGGCCTTCGCGTTTTCGGGATCGGCGGCGGAAAGCGCCTTCTCGATCGCGACGGCCATCGCCTTGGCGTTCGAAGGGTCGAGCCAGAGGTGTGTGTCGAATTCCCCATGGTCATGGGAGTGTTCGTCGGTCTCACCGGAATGCTCCTCGTGATCATGATCGTGGTCATGATCCTCCCCATGCCCGGCCTCCTCGTGCTCCCCGTGGTCGTGTGCCTCGAAGGCGCCTCCCTCACGGAAGGGGAGCTTCGTAAGGCCCTGCGCCTCGTCGAGTTCGATCACCGTCGCGTCCGAAGCCAGCGCCTCCAGCGGCTTCTCCAGGAAGGCCTCCATGTTGGGACCCATCCAGAAGACCAGGTCCGCCTCCTGCACGGCGCGGGCGTTGGACGGCTTCATCGTGAAGGTGTGCGGCGAGGCGGCCCCCTCGACGATCAGCGCCGGCTCGCCGACACCCTCCATGACGGCTGCGACCAGCGAGTGGATCGGCTTGATCGATACGACGACATCCGGCGCCGCATTGGCGGCGGTGGCGCCGAAAAGGATGGAAGTGGACAGAAGCAGGGCCGGGACTTTCATCGCGCATTTCCTTCCAGTTCGGTTGCATGCAAACGTAATGTTATTACATCAATTGCGTTATGCTATAACGTGTGTCATATCGACAGGCAACAGGGCGCAAGAAAAAGATGCTGATGGAAAACAAGGGCGGGCCACCACTTTCCGATCAACTGGTAGACCTGCAGAAGGCCGGCATCCAGCGCAGCGGGCGCTGGCTCGTGCGAGGCGTCGATCTTTCCATCGGACGCGGCGAAATCCTCACCCTCATAGGCCCTAATGGCGCGGGCAAGTCGACCACCGCCAAGCTCGTCACCGGAGTGCTTCGCCCGGACGAGGGGAGCGTCACCCGCCGGCCGAATATCCGCATCGGATATGTGCCGCAGAAGCTCTCCATCGACTGGACCATGCCGCTGACCGTCCGGAGGCTGATGCGCCTGACGGACGGCCATTCCGATGCCGACCTCCTCGCCGCCCTGGAGGCGACCGGGATCAGGCACCTTGCCGACGCCGAGGTGCGCCATCTCTCCGGAGGCGAGTTCCAGCGCGCGCTTCTTGCACGGGCGATCGCGCGAAAGCCGGATCTCCTGGTGCTGGACGAGCCGGTGCAGGGCGTGGATTTTGCCGGGGAGACCGCGCTCTACGATCTCATCCGCCAGATCCGTGACACGACCGGCTGCGGCATCCTGCTCATCTCGCACGACCTTCACATGGTGATGGCCGCGACGGACACGGTGATCTGCCTCAACGGACATGTCTGTTGCCGCGGCACGCCCGACAGCGTCAGTCGTAGCGAGGACTACCAGCGGCTCTTCGGCGTCAATGCCCGTGCCGTGGCACGCTACAGCCACCAGCATGATCACACTCATCTGCCGGACGGGCGCGTGCTGCATGGCGACGGCTCGATCACCGACCACTGCCATCCCGAAGACGGCCACCATCACCACGGGGAGGATCACGGTCCCGATCATCCGCAGGGCGAGCACGGCCATCATCACGACCATGACCATGAGCATGGCCACGGGCACGGCCACCATGCCGAGGGCGGGGCCGGGAGCGGGAAGACATCGCACCATGCTTGACGATTTCTTTCTGCGCGCCCTGATCGCCGGCGTCGGCGTGGCGCTGACCGCGGGTCCCCTCGGCTGCTTCGTCGTCTGGCGGAGGATGGCCTATTTCGGGGATACCATGGCGCATTCCGCGTTGCTCGGCGTGGCGCTCTCGCTGCTTTTCCAGCTGAACCTTCTTGTCAGCGTCTTCGCGGTCGCCGTCGCGGTCTCCCTGCTGCTCCTCCTGCTGCAGCGGCGACAGGCATTGTCGTCCGATGCGCTGCTCGGCATCCTGTCGCATTCGACGCTGGCGATCGGGCTGGTGATCGTCGCCTTCATGAGCTGGGTCCGGATCGACCTGATGGCCTTCCTCTTCGGCGACATCCTCGCCGTCACCACGGGCGATATCGCGCTGATCTTCGGCGGCGGGCTGCTGGTGCTCTCGGTTGTCGCATGGCTCTGGCGCCCGCTGGTCGCCTCCACCGTCAGCGAGGAAATCGCCGAGGCGGAGGGTTTGAAGCCGGAGCGGGCACGCCTCGTCTTCATGCTGCTGATGGCGCTCGTCATCGCGATTGCCATGAAGATCGTCGGCATCATGCTGATCACCGCACTGCTGATCATTCCCGCCGCCACCGCCCGGCGATTTTCCGCGAGCCCGGAGCGGATGGCGGTGCTTGCGTCGCTCATCGGCGTTGCCGCGGTTGTAGGAGGGCTGTTCGGCTCCCTACATTACGATACGCCGTCCGGTCCCTCGATCGTCGTCGCAGCGCTGCTGCTCTTCATCGTCAGCCTGTTGCCGCTCAGACGCGCCGGGACCGACAGCGCCACCAGAGGAATGCGCCCATGACCGCTGCCGCCCTGACCAAGAACCAGACGCTGGTCTTCGA
>JAEZHO010000094.1 GCA_023416545.1 Pseudomonadota bacterium | reverse complement strand
CTTGTCGCTGCCGGCCGCCATGAGGGCATCCATCGCCGCGAGGTCGCCGGAGGCGATCGCCGCGACGAACTTGTTGCCGTTGGTCTTCAGGAGCTTCTGGACGCCCTTGATCGTGTAGCCGTGGTCGCAGAGGAGGTGGCGGATGCCCTTCAGGAGGTCGACGTCTTCCGGCCGGTAGTAGCGGCGCCCGCCGCCCCTCTTCATCGGCTTGATCTGCGGAAAGCGCGTCTCCCAGAAGCGCAGCACGTGCTGCGGCAGGTCGAGATCTTCGGCGACCTCGCTGATGGTGCGGAAAGCGTCCGGGCTCTTGTCCACCTCAATCTCCCACAGGCAAGCATGATGCTTCGCGGTCCGCCCACCGGGGCGAGGAATGCCGGCAAGTCACGAATCGTCGTTATTTCAGCGCTCTATGCGCCAGAATTCAAGCACGTATGGAAGATTTGAACAGCTGAATGTATCAGGCGGCCGGAACGGGCGGCTTCTGCTTCAGCTTGCGCATGTTGTGGGCGCGCAGGATGCGCTGCTTGAGGACGTTGGAGGCCTTGAAGGTCATCACCCGGCGGGGCGAGATCGGAACCTCCTCCCCGGTCTTCGGATTGCGGCCGATGCGCTCGTTCTTGGAGCGGACCTGGAAGGTGGCGAACGAGGAAAGCTTCACCGTTTCGCCGCGGACGATGGCGTTGCAGATCTCGTCGATGATGGTTTCCACCAGCTCGGCGGATTCAGTTCGAGAAAGACCGACCTTACGGAAAACCGATTCAGCCAGATCTGCCCGTGTCACTGTTTTTCCGGCCATGATCCCCGCCCAGTCCACTATCGTCTGAAAGCGCTAAGAGAGTATTTTGGTTAAGCCGCAGGGTCAAGCACTACTGAAAAATCAGCAGCTTCGACCGATGTCCTGAAATGACACACGGCAGAAAGGGCGCTACCAGCGGAGCAGCACCGCTCCCCAGGTGAAACCGCCGCCCATGGCTTCGAGCATGACCAGGTCGCCCTTCTTGATGCGCCCGTCGTCGAGCGCGACGGAGAGCGCCAGCGGTATGGACGCAGCCGAGGTATTGCCGTGCAGGTCGACGGTCACCACGACCTTTTCGGGCGGGATGCCGAGCTTCTTTGCCGAGCCGTCGATGATGCGGCGGTTCGCCTGGTGCGGCACGAGCCAGTCCAGGTCCTCCGCGGTGGTGCCGGTGGCATCGAAGGCCGCCTCGATGACGTCGGTGATCATCCCGACGGCGTGCTTGAAGACCTCGCGGCCTTCCATCCGAAGATGGCCGACAGTGCCCGTCGTCGATGGGCCGCCATCCACATAGAGCTTTTCCTTGTGGCTTCCGTCGGAGCGCAGATGCGAGGTCAGGATGCCGCGATCGGCGATCGTGCCCTCGCCTTCCGCCGCCTCCAGCACGAGCGCGCCGGCACCGTCGCCGAAGAGCACGCAGGTGGTGCGGTCCTTCCAGTCGAGGATGCGCGAAAAGGTTTCCGCGCCGATCACCAGGACCCGCTTCGCCATGCCGCCGCGGATATACATGTCCGCCGTCGCCATCGCATAGACGAAGCCCGAACAGACCGCCTGCATGTCGAAGGCGAAGCCGTGGGTCATGCCGAGACGGTTCTGGATGTTCACGGCGGTGGCCGGAAACGTGTTGTCCGGGGTCGAGGTCGCGACGACGATCAGGTCGATGTCGGCCGGGGTCAGGCCCGCCTTTTCAAGGGCGGCGCGTGCTGCCGCCTCGCCGAGCGAGGCCGTCGTCTCCCCCTCGCCCGCAATGTAGCGCTGGCGAATCCCGGTACGCTGGACAATCCATTCGTCGGAGGTCTCGACGACACCTTCCAGTTCGAGATTGGGGACCACGCGCTTGGGCAGTGCGGCACCGTAGCCGCGAACCACTGAACGGATCATGCTATTTTCATCCTGTCGTCAGGCTGCCTCGGGGCCAGCCGGCGGCTGGTGGCGGGCGTGATAGATTCTCAAGTCCTCGGCGATCTTCTCGGTCAGCCGGTTGCGGGCCATGTCGTAGCCGACGTCGATCGCCGCCGCGAACCCTTCGGCATCGGTGCCGCCGTGGCTCTTGATGACGATGCCGTTGAGGCCGAGGAAGACGCCGCCATTGACCTTGCGCGGGTCCATCTTCTCCCGCAGCAGGTCGAAGGCGCTCTTCGCCAGCAGATATCCCATCTTGGCAAGGAACGTACGCGACATGGCGTCGCGCAAGAGTTGCGCGATCTGGCGGGCCGTTCCCTCGGCCGCCTTGAGCGCGATATTGCCGGTGAAGCCCTCGGTCACGACGACGTCCACGGTGCCCTTGCTGATGTCGTCACCCTCGACGAAGCCGTGATAGGCGATCGTCGCAAGGTTGGCGTCGCGGATCAGCCGCCCTGCTTCCTTGACTTCCTCGAGGCCCTTGACCTCCTCGACGCCGACATTAAGGAGGCCGACGGTCGGACGGTCCGTCTCGAACAGGGCACGGGCCATGGCCCCGCCCATCAGCGCGAAATCCATCAACTGCTGCGCATCGGCACCGATCGTCGCGCCGATGTCGAGAACGATGCTCTCGCCCTTCAGCGTCGGCCAGATGCCGGCGATCGCCGGACGCTCGACATGCGCCATGGTGCGCAGGCAGAACTTCGCCATCGCCATCAGCGCACCGGTATTGCCCGCGGAGACGGCAACATCCGCCTCGCCGTGCTTCACCGCCTCGATCGCCCGCCACATGGTCGAGACGTAGCGGCCGCGGCGCAGGGCCTGGCTCGGCTTCTCGTCCATCGCGACCGCCAGTTCGCAGTCGTGGAAGACCGACCGTTCACGCAGTTTTGGAAACTTCTGGAGGTAGGGTTCGCATTCGGCGCTCAGCCCGTAGAGGACGAAAGTGACGTCGGGGTGCCGTTCCAATGCCTTGGCTATGCCGGCGATGACCACTTTGGGGCCGAAATCGCCTCCCATGACATCAACAGAAATTCTGATCACGCGTCCCTTGTCCTTTTGCTCGCCACCCGGCGAAAATCGAGGCCAAAATAATGGTTCTGGAGGTGCTTACAACCCAATCGAGGCGATTTCCATCCTAGTCCTGCTTTTTCCAGTCCTTGAGGACGGCAAAGGGAGAAGGCTTGGCTTCGTCCTTCGACGCATCGCTTTCGATATGCGCCTGGAACTCGATGGTGGGCTTGCGGGGATAGGGATCGATGGCGAGCGCCACGGCCTCGGCAACCACCTCGCCGGCGTCGATCGTGTCGCCGACGAAGGTCTCGGGCAGGTCCGGGCCCTCGGGATCGAGGACCATTTCGGCCGAGTCGCCCAGCACGACGCGGGCGAGCTTCGATCCTTCCGGAACGAAGACCTGCTCGAAGGTCTCGTCGATCTGCGAGACCACCGGTTCCAGCGTGACGACGCAGGCCTGCTCGATCGCCGCCTCGACGCGGCCCTTGATGCGCACGCCATCCTTCTTCCAGCGGGCGATCTGCAGGTCGGCCTTCAGCGACTTGACGTCCAGCACGTTCCAGAGGTCCGCGAGGGCCTTCAGCTCGCGCGGCGCGGCCTCGACGTGGACGGAGACCGCATTGGCGGAAATGTGGCCTACCCGCACCGGGTAGGAAAAGGGCGGCTTTTCGCCTCGTCCATGGTCTTGCGTCATGTATTCCTCACTTGCCCGGCGGCGGCAGAACCGCGCCACCACGGGCGATATCCTCTTCCGAAACGGCGCCGAGGGCCGCTTCCGCGTCGATCATCCATGCCGCCAGACCGTCCATCGGGGGCGCATCGGCAGCTTCCGGATGAAGGTTCCTCGCCAGTGCCGCCGCGAGATCCTCGCGATCGGTCGCGTCGAGCGCCGCGGCATAGCTTTCCAGCCGGCCGTAGAACATGCCGGCCAGCTTCTTCATCCGTTTCGGCACGCCCTGGTCGCCGATCCCGAGTTCGCGGATCGAATGGTCGAGATCCTGGAAGAAGGCGTCGATGATCTCCTGCGCCAGTTCCTGGCCGCTCGTCTTCGAGCGGGCGGTGCGGCGAAAGAACAGGATCATGACGATCGACAGCATCTCGAACCGGCCCATCACCGTATCGGGCACGCCGAGGTCCGTATAAAAGAAGGGATCGCGTGCGGCCGATGTCAAGGAAGCGTACTGGCGGTCGACGATCGGCTGGTTTTGTCTTTTCTTTCTGAACAGGCCGAAGATCATTGGAGCTCTCGCGTTTGGTCTCCATCTGTTGCATGGAAACGAAAGCTGGTTTACCGAAGCAGGCACGAATTGCAACGCCGTTGCGCATGTCTTCTGCAGCGGCCACTTCCGCATCACTCCGGGACCCGGTTTTGAGGCCGTCTCCCCGGAATAGCCACAATGAATATGGACAGCAGGCAACGGCAAAGTCCGCAAGTCACAGTTTCGGGAAAGCCTCTCAAGGGCGGGTGTTAAGGTCTGAAATGAAATTGCTGAGCAGAACCGCAATCGCGGCCATCATCGCATCGACCGCAGTCACCGGCTGCACGTCCATGGATATCGGCCAGACGATGTACAATGGCTACGTCATCGACCAGGAGTCGCTGGCGCTCATCCCCGTCGGGTCGAGCCGCGAGCAGGTGCTGCTGACCATGGGCACCCCCTCCACCACCGCCACCTTCGACAGCGAAGTCTTCTACTACATCTCGCAGAAGCGGGAGCGGCCGGTGGCCTTCATGAAGCCGCGCCTCGTGGAGCAGAACGTGCTTGCGATCTATTTCGACAAGGACGGCGTCGTGGCCCGCAAGGCGAACTACACGCTCCAGGACGGCAAGGTGTTCGACTCGATCTCGCGCACGACGCCCACCGGCGGTCGCGACCTGACCTTCCTGCAGCAGCTTCTGTCCGGGGCCGGCGGCGCCGGCGGTGCGAGTGCCGCGCGCAACATCTTCCAGAACCTCGCCCAGTAGGCGAAAGGTCTCTGAACGGAAAAAGGGCCCGCGGAGCGATCCGCGGGCCCTTTCCTTTTGTCGTTGCAGCTTCAGCCCGCCAGTACGGCCAGGAGAAGAAGGGCGACGATATTGGTGATCTTGATCGCCGGATTGACCGCGGGACCCGCGGTATCCTTGTAGGGATCGCCGACCGTGTCGCCGGTCACGGACGCCTTGTGGGCGTCGGAACCCTTCATGTGGCGCGTGCCGTCCTTGTCGACATAGCCGTCCTCGAAGCTCTTCTTGGCATTGTCCCAGGCGCCGCCGCCGGAGGTCATGGAGATCGCCACGAAGAGACCGTTGACGATGACGCCGAGCAGCGATGCCCCGAGCGCCGCGAAGGCCGACGCCTTGGAGCCGGAGATCAGCAGGACGCCGAAATAGACGACGAGCGGCGCCAGCACCGGAAGAAGGGACGGAACGATCATTTCGCGGATCGCGGCCTTCGTCAGGATGTCGACGGCGCGTCCGTAGTCCGGCTTCACCGTCCCCTGCATGATGCCGGCATTCTCGCGGAACTGCTTGCGCACCTCCTCGACGATGGAGCCGGCAGCGCGGCCGACCGCGGTCATGGCAATGCCGCCGAAGAGATAGGGAATGAGGCCGCCGAAGATCAGCCCCGCCACCACGTATGGGTTGGACAGGCTGAACGAGATATCGCCGATGCCCTGGAAATAGGGGTAGCGATCGCCGTTGGCCGCGAAATAGGCCAGATCGTTCGAATAGGCGGCGAAGAGCACCAGGGCGCCGAGGCCGGCCGAGCCGATCGCGTAACCCTTGGTGACGGCCTTGGTCGTATTGCCGACCGCATCCAGCGCATCGGTCGACTTGCGCACGTCGGACGGCAGGCCGGACATTTCGGCAATGCCGCCGGCATTGTCGGTGACGGGGCCGAAGGCATCGAGCGCGACGATCATGCCGGCAAGCCCGAGCATGGCGGTCACGGCGATGCCGGTGCCGAAGAGGCCGGCGAGCTGGTAGGTCGAGATGATGCCGGCGACGATGACGATGGCCGGCAGCGCCGTCGATTCCAGCGAGACCGCAAGCCCCTGGATGACGTTGGTGCCGTGGCCGGTGACCGAGGCCTGGGCAATCGAGTTGACCGGACGCTTGTTGGTGCCGGTATAGTATTCGGTGATCACCACGATGAGCGCGGTGACGACGAGGCCGAGGATGCCGCAGATGAAGAGGTTCGTCCCGGTGATGTCCTGTCCGGCGACCGTGCCGATCGAGCCCCATCCGACGGTGAGCGAGGTTGCTGCTCCCAGGCCGAGGATCGAGAGCAGGCCGGTGACGATGAGGCCCTTGTAGAGCGCGCCCATGATCGAGCCGTTCGAGCCGAGCTTGACGAAGAACGTGCCGATGATCGAGGTGACGATGCAGGCTGCGCAGATGGCGAGCGGATAGACCATGGCGGTCTCGAGCACCGGCGCGCCGGCGAAGAAGATAGCCGCAAGCACCATGGTCGCGACGACGGAGACCGCATAGGTCTCGAAGAGGTCGGCCGCCATGCCGGCGCAGTCGCCGACATTGTCGCCGACATTGTCGGCGATGGTCGCCGGGTTGCGCGGGTCGTCTTCCGGAATGCCGGCCTCCACCTTGCCGACGAGGTCGCCGCCGACATCGGCACCCTTGGTGAAGATGCCGCCGCCCAGACGGGCGAAGATCGAGATCAGCGAGGCGCCGAAGCCGAGCGCCACGAGCGCGTCGATCACCTCGCGCGAACCGCTTTCATGGCCGAGCACGGAAACCAGGATCCAGTAGTAGATCGAGACGCCGAGAAGCGCGAGGCCGGCCACCAGCATGCCGGTGATGGCGCCCGACTTGAAGGCGATGTCGAGGCCCGCCGACAGGCTCTGCGAGGCAGCCTGCGCGGTGCGGACATTGGCGCGGACGGAGACGTGCATGCCGATGAAGCCGGCCGCACCGGAGAGCACGGCGCCGATGACGAAGCCGAGGGCGGCCGTTCCGGAAAGGAGCAGCCAGGCGAGAACGGTCACGACCGCGCCGACGATGGCGATGGTCATGTATTGCCGGGTAAGATAGGCCTGCGCCCCTTCCCGGATATAGCCTGCGATTTCCTGCATTCGGGCATTGCCCTGATCAGCGGCCAGAACGCTCTGCGTTGCCCAGACGGCATACGCGACGGACAGCAGGCCGCACACGATCACACCGAAAACTACGGTCATTCGCTTTTCCTCTCCCTTTCGCCGACGAGATCCCCTCGCAGCCTGAACCGGCAACCGCCTCCCCTCCCAAGGATACCAAGGGTTGCCGAGCGGGAGATTGCGGCTCCGGCGAGGTTGCGTCAAGCCCCGGAAATGAATGAGGTCAGGCGGTTCCCGCGGCGGCGTTGCGGCGCATCAGGGCGATGACAAGGACGAGGCAGAGGATGGTCACCGGCCAGATGACGAGGTTCATCACCGACCAGCCCCAGGCGGTGAAGACCTGGCCCGACGAGAAGGAGGCGAGCGCCACGGTGCCGAACAGCACGATGTCGTGGAAGCCCTGCACCTTGTCGGCCTCGTGCGGGCGGTAGCTGGAGGCGACGATGGCGGTCGAGCCGATGAAGCCGAAGTTCCAGCCGATGCCGAGGAGCACGAGCGCGCCCCAGAAGTTCCAGAGCTCGACGCCCATGTGGGCGACGACGGCGCAGGCCATCAGGATGACGAGGCCAAGGGCTACCACCTTCTCGGTGCCGAAGCGGGTGATCAGCATGCCGGTGAAGAAGCTCGGCGCGAACATGGCGAGCACGTGCCACTGGATGCCGAGGGTGGCGAGTTCGGTGGAGAAGCCGCAGCCGATCACCATGGCAAGCGGCGCGCCGGTCATCATGAAGGTCATCAGCGCATAGGAGCCGATGCCGCAAACCATGCCGGTCATGAAGCGCTGGGTCAGCACGATCTCGCGGAGCGGGCGGACCGGGGCGTCGGCCTCCGTCCTTGCGCGGGCCTCCGGCAGTTTCAGCGCCGCCAGCACCAGGATCGCGACGAGGCTGAGCGGAATGAGCGCGACGAAGGCGCCGGCGAAGCCGACGGGGGCGAAGAGGTCCTTGAACCAGATGGCGAGCTGCGGCCCGAGGATGGCCGAGACGATGCCGGCGGCGAGGATCCAGGAGATCGCCTTCGGCTTGTAGAAGCTCGGCGACGCATCGGCGGCGGCGAAGCGGATCTTCTGGGTGAAGCCGCCGGAGACGCCGATCAGCATGAGCCCGGTGGCGAAGAGCCAGAAATCGCCGCGGAAGAGCGCGACCGCGGCAAGGGCTGCACCGGCCGCGCCCATCAATGCGCCCAGCATGAATCCCGCCTGGCGGCCGAGATAGCGGGCGGCAATGGCGACGGCGACGGCGCCGAGCGCGACGCCGACGTTGAAGCCGGTGAGCGGCGCGGTGGCGAGCGACTTGTCGTCGCCCAGCATCTGGTAGCCGGCGAGCCCGCCGAGGGAGAAGGTGAGCGGCGGGGCGGAGCCGAGCAGCGCCTGGACGACCGACAGCAGGAAGACGTTGCGCCTGGCGGCGCTCAACTGCCCCTGAAGTCCCTCGACGCTGCCATCCATCGCCGCAACCTTTCCTGTCGTGGCGCTATTTCGCGGTCGGGCCGCGCACCTGCTTGGCGATCCGGTCGAGGACCGCGTTGACGATCTTCGGCTCCTCGCCCTCGAAGAAGGCCTGGGCGATCTCGACATATTCGGTGACGATGACCGGCACCGGCACGTCCTTGCGCTCGAGGATCTCGAACGTGCCGGCGCGCAGGATGGCGCGCAGCGTGGAATCCAGCCGCGACAGCGGCCAGTCGTTCTGCAGCGCCGCGCGGACGACCGGATCGATCTTCACCTGGTCGCGGACGACGCCCGAGACGATGGAGCGGAACCAGGAAGGGTCCGCCTTCAGGTAGGTCTCGCCGTCGAGTTCCTGGCCGAGGCGATGGGCCTCGTACTCGGCGACAACTTCGAGGACGCCGGCGCCGCCGACATCCATCTGGTAGAGGGCCTGAACGGCCGCAAGCCGGGCAGCGCCCCTCTGGTTGGCGGGCTTGACCGCCGGTTTTTCTGGGTTCGTCATCGGATCAACCATTCAGCTTTTCGCGCAGCGCGATCATGGCCAGCGCCGCACGCGCGGCAAAGCCGCCCTTGTCCTTTTCGGAGCGGCGGACACGCGCCCAGGCCTGCTCCTCGTTCTCCACCGTCATGATGCCGTTGCCGATCGGAAGCGATTCCGAGACCGCGAGGTCCATCAGCGCGCGGGAGGATTCATTGGCGACGATATCGAAATGGTAGGTCTCGCCGCGGATCACCATGCCGAGCGCGACGAAGCCGTGATATTGCGTGCCGCCGTTTTCGCCCGCATCGAGCGCCATGGCGATCGCCGGCGGGATTTCGAGCGCACCCGGCACCGTCACCACGTCCCAGGTCGCGCCGGCCTCGGTCAACGCCGCCGTCGCGCCGTCGAGCAGCGCGTCGGACATGTCCTCATAGAAGCGGGCCTCGACGACCAGGAGATGGGGCTTGACGGAATCGGGCATCGGGTGACCTCGGGCAGACGGCATGAATAATCGGGATGGCGCGGGTCAAACCACGCCGCTGCCTTGAAGGCAAGCACTTTTCCCGCATGGCAGGTGTTCCCGGTCGTCGCAGGCGGCCATCGGGCCGGCCACCGGGCCCCGGGCGCTCGGTATCCGCCCCTCAGCCGCCCCTCGGCCGCCCTTTCCCCAGGATACGTCTGCGCTCGCCCGAGGATGACGGGTGGACGGATTCATCCCTTGGTGTTCTTCGAATTTCAAATCGGACGGGGCGCTGAAAGCTGCCTCGTAAAGTTAGTTTATGTGGCACCTCTCAGCGCCCCGTTCGGCGGTTTTTGCCCGCGACTTGGGTCTCTCTGTCGAGGTCTTGCGGGGAGGTGCTTTCCGCCGGTTTCCCGGGTCCCGAGGCTTTAAGCCCCGGTCTCTCGTCGGACTTGAAAATCCGGCGACACCATCTCCGTCGACCCCCTTGTGTGCCGCACAGGCACGCCCGGCGCGCTGTTCGGGCATCAGAAGCAGGTGGCCGGTCCTTGCACCATCC
>JAEZHO010000071.1 GCA_023416545.1 Pseudomonadota bacterium | reverse complement strand
CGCCCCTTGCGATCCTCGCAGTGGAAGCTCGGGCTCTTCTCGCCGTGGAAGGGGCAGCACGCCCAGTAGTCGCCGCGCGAGACATTGGTCTTCTTGCGGTCCCAGGTCACGCGACGTCCGACGACTGCCGATATCGGCACCCGGTCGCGGATTTCGTCGAGAAAACTGTTGGAGAAGCGCATCATGACCTCTGGGCGGACCTCTCTCTATAGAGCCTGGCGGCGCAGCAATCCATCATCGGCGGGGATGATACATGCTATCCACAGCCCCGGCCGCCATAAACGGAAAAGGCGGGACCCGTAAGGCCCCGCCCCGAAAACCGCCGAAACGCAAGATTACTTGAGCATATCCTTGACCATGCCGGACGCCTTGGCGAAATCCATCTGGCCGGGATATTTCTCCTTCAGCGCGTTCATGCACTTGCCCATGTCGCGCAGGCCCTGCGCGCCGGTCTCGCTGATCACCGACTGGCAGAGCTGGCGAACCTTCTCCTCGGGCAGCTGCTCGGGCATGAAGGTCTTGATGACGTCGATTTCCTCGCGCTCCTGCGAGGCGAGTTCGGCGCGGCCGGCGTCCTCGTAGATCTTGGCGGATTCCTCGCGCTGCTTCACCATCTTCTGCAGGATCTGCATGATCTCGTCGTCGCTCACCGGATCCTTGCCGGCGCCGCGATTGGCGATGTCCCGATCCTTGATCGCCGTCTGGATGAGGCGGACCGTCGACAGGCGTCGGTTGTCCTTGGCCTTCATCGCCTCTTTCATGGCATTGGCGAGCTTGTCTCGCATCATTCGTCTGCTCCTTCGGAAAGCCGGCGCGACGGGGTCGGATTGCGGCTTTTCCTTGTCACTGGGGCGGCCCTCATAGACAAGCACGCGACATCGATCAAATCAAATCCGCCAAGTCGTTGAAATTCATGGATGTGAATTCCACCAAGAAAGAACGGGCCTGAGATTGACCGTTTCGCACGCTTTGTCTATTTTCCGGCACCTGCACGAGATTTAGGTATACAAGGCTGCGCGGGTCGTCCTGCGGGCCTTTTTCTGCGACCATAGATGGCCCACACACCCTGCGACTTCAAGTGGCGGGGCCTGCGGGCAGAAGGATAGAGATGACCGCCACAGCCCCCTGGACAAGCAAGAAGCCCACTGCCGTTCTCGTTCTCGCCGACGGCACGGTCATCGAAGGGGTGGGCGTCGGAGCCACCGGCAAGGTCACCGCGGAAGTCTGCTTCAACACATCGCTGACCGGCTACGAGGAAATCCTCACCGACCCGTCCTACCTCGGCCAGATCGTCACTTTCACCTTCCCGCATATCGGCAATGTCGGTACCAATGACGAGGACATCGAGGACCTGACGCCGGCTGCCCGGCATGGCGCCGTCGGCGTTATCTTCAAGGCCGATATCACCGACCCGTCCAACTATCGCGCCGCAAAGCATCTCGACGAGTGGCTGAAATCGCGCGGCGTGATCGGCCTTTCCGGCATCGACACGCGTGCGCTTACCGCCTGGATCCGCGAGAACGGCGCCCCGAACGCGGTCATCGCCCATGATCCGAACGGCGTCTTCGACATCGAGGCGCTGAAGGCGGAAGCCCGCGCCTGGAGCGGCATCGAAGGCCTCGACCTCGCAAGGGAAGCCACCTCCGGCCAGTCGTCGCAGTGGACGCAGACGCCCTGGGTCTGGAACGAAGGCTATCATGACGCCGATCCCGCCAGGGCCAGCTATCACATCGTCTGCGTCGACTATGGCGTGAAGCGCAACATCCTGCGGCTGTTCGCGGGCCTCGACTGCAAGGTCACGATCGTCCCCGCCCAGACGTCCGCGGAAGACATCATGGCGCTGAAGCCCGACGGCGTCTTCCTGTCGAACGGCCCCGGCGACCCGGCGGCGACCGGCGAATACGCCGTGCCGATGATCCGGCAGGTTCTCGAAAAGGACGTGCCGACCTTCGGCATCTGCCTCGGCCACCAGATGCTGGGCCTCGCGCTCGGCGCCAGGACGGTGAAGATGCACCAGGGCCACCATGGCGGCAACCACCCGGTCAAGGACCACACCACCGGCAAGGTCGAGATCGTGTCGATGAACCACGGCTTCGCGGTGGATTCGGAAAGCCTGCCCGAGGGCGTCGAGGAAACGCACATCTCGCTCTTCGACGGCACCAACTGCGGACTGCGGGTGAGCGGCAAGCCGATCTTCTCGGTCCAGCATCACCCGGAGGCATCGCCCGGCCCGCAGGACAGCCACTACCTCTTCCGGCGCTTCATCAACATGGTGCGCGAGCGCAAGGGCGAGCCGGCACTCGCCGAACGCTGAACCCGGACTGGAAAGGCCTGCGCAAGCGGGCCTTTTTCATTTGTCCCGCACGATCATGTAGAAGCGCAGGCAGAGCATCAGGGCCGCCGCCGCAAGTCCGGTGACGAAGCCGAACCAGACGCCGGGGCCGCCGTAACCGAGCGGAAAGGCGAAGATCCAGGCGCAGGCAAAGCCGATCGGCCAGTAGGCGATCAACGCGAGCATCATCGGGATGGTCGTGTCCTTGAGCCCCCTCAACAGCCCTGCCCCGACCGCCTGCAATCCGTCCGCCAGCTGGAACACGCCTGCAATCACGATGAGCGTCGCCGCATAGTCGAGGACCGCCTGCGCATCCGGGCGCGCCGTATCGAGAAAGAGGCCGCCGAGCTGCTGTGGCAGGACCGCAAAGAGCGTGCTGCCGCAGATGGAGAAGACGAGGCTGACCACAAGCACCGCGACCCCCGCCCGCCTGACCGCCTGCATGTCGTGGCGCCCGTAGGCAAGCCCCACCCTGACCGTCGCGACCTGCGCCAGGCCGAGCGGGATCATGAAGGCGATCGATGCGAGCTGCAGCGCGATGCCGTGCGCTGCGAGTTCCGTCGTCCCGATCGTGCCGATCATCAGCGATGCGGCGGCGAAAAGGCTGGTTTCGGCAAGGATCGTGAAACTGATCGGCAGGCCGAGAACGAGGTTTTCGCGGATCGCGCCCCAGTCGGCGCGCCAGAAGCGGACGAAGAGTTCGTAGCGACGGGTCTGCGGCCGGATCTCGATATAGGCGATCATGGCGATACAGCCGACGGTACTGGCACAGACGGAAGCGACGGCCGCCCCGACGAGGCCCCAGGCCGGCGCGCCGAAATTCCCGAAGATCAGCGCATAGTTGAGCACGGCATTGGCCAGGAACATGCCGATCGTGACGTAGAGGATGATGCCCCCGCGCTCCAGGCCGCTCAGGAAGCTGCGCAGGACCATCAGCGTCAGCGCCGGGAAAATCCCCCACTGCGCCACGCGCAGATAATCCTGCGCGAGCGTCGCGACGTCCTCTTCCTGTCCCAGATGCATCAGGATCGCCTTGGAGAAGTAAAGGATCGGGAAGGTCAGCACCGCATAGGCGAGCACGACCCATATCCCCATCCGCACCGCGCGCCGCACCGAGGTCACGTCCCCCTGCCCGACCGCATGCGCCACCATGGGAACGACCGCGGCCGCAAAGCCCGAGCCGAAGATGAAGACGAGGAAGAAGGCCTGGCTCGCGAGGACGACCGCCGCCAGTTCCACCGTCCCCAGCCATCCGACCATGATGACGTCGGTCGTGTTGATCGCCATCTGCGCCAGCTGCGCCCCGACGAAGGGGATGCCCAGGCCGATTGTCGATCGGATGTGATGCCCCCAGGAATTATCGGGGACGGGGGAAGCCGCGACGGCAGACGGGCTCGGCATTACGATTCTCCAGACGAAAAAAGCCGCTTGCGGTACGGCGAGCGGCGTCGCGCATGCTTTAGATCAGCGCCCGCCGACCGGCAAGCAAAGCCGGCGGCGCAGCAATATTTGTCACCTATGCTTCACGATAGGTGATGGTTGGACGCCGCGATCCCGCCCCGGGCTTGACCCGGCGCGCGAGGACGACCACGGCGAGCAGGATGAACCCGGCCGAAAGAAGATAGGCAGCACCGGCGAACTCCACCCGCGCGCCCTCTCCGGTAAAGCCGCTGAACACCTGCGTGAAGATCAGCGGTCCGATGATCGTCGTCAGGCTGGTGATGCTCGTCATCGCCCCCTGCAGTTCTCCCTGCGCCGACGGCGGAACCTTGCCTGCCGCGATGCTGCGCAAGGCCGGATCAGCGATGTTCTCGATGGTCGTCAGCAGGATCACCGCGTAGACCATCCACCCTTCCCAGGCGATCGCATACCCGACGAGACCGATGGCGGAGAAGCTGAGGCCGAGGACAGCCGTCCGCCATTCCCCCAGCACCGGCACGATCCGCGGCAGGACCGTCGCCATGACGACGGCGGCGCAGATCCCGAAGAGGCCGAGCGAGAGCCCAATCTGGCCCTCGCTCCAGCCGTAGCGATAGGCCGAGACGAAGGACCAGACCGACGGGTAGACCGCATGCGCCAGCCAGTAGAGGAATAGCACCGTCAGCACCGCGCCGATCCCCGGGTACTGGCGCATCTGCTTGAGGGCACCGAGCGGATTGGCGCGACGCCACTCGAACCGCCGGCGATTGACCGGCGCGAGCGTCTCCGGCAGGAGAAAGCAGGCGGCGACGAAGTTGATGAACGAGAGCGCCGCCGCGCCGAAGAAAGGCACGCGGGGCCCGAACTCGCCGAGAAGCCCGCCGATCACCGGCCCGATGGTGAAACCGACGCCGAAGGCAATCCCGATCAGGCCGAAGTTCTTCGCGCGGTTCTCATCGTTGCTGATGTCGGCGATATAGGCGGAGCAGGTTGCGAAACTGCCGCCGCTGATACCCGCAAGCACGCGCCCCACGAACAGCATCCAGTAGGTCGTCGCCAAAGCACAGATGAAGTTGTCCACCGCGAAGGTCAGTACCGAAAGCAGCAGGATCGGCCGGCGCCCGAAGCGGTCGCTCAGGTTGCCGAGGAGCGGCGCGAACAGGAACTGCATCACCGAATAGATAAGCAGCAGCCACCCCCCATCGACGGCCGCGTCGCTGATGCTGTCACCCGTAAGCTCGTGCAGGAAGGCCGGCAGCACCGGCATGATGATCGCGATCCCGATGATATCGAGAAACAGGATCATGAAGACAAGGAAGAGCCCCCGTCGGACGAATTTCGGTTCGGGCATGGAACGTCTCTCAGCAAA
>JAEZHO010000067.1 GCA_023416545.1 Pseudomonadota bacterium | reverse complement strand
ACCTTGTGGGCGCGCCTCAGCCGGAAAGTTTTGCGTCTCCGGTTCCGCACTCATTGGCACAGGCTTTCATTGTCATGGCCTCCGTAACCAGCTTCGTTTTCTGGGTGGTACTCGGCGGCGTCGCCGGGTTCGCGCGCTCGCGCGTGCAAGAGTTTGAATGACGAAAGGCGTTTCGCGCTTGCTTACCGGGCTTTGCACAGCGTCGCCAAGGGCGCTGTTCCTGTCTTGGGCTGCACGCCCCCCTCTCCAAGGACCCGCGGCACGAGGTCCGCGTCGTCGGGGCCGGAGCTATCGGCGCGCAGTGACGTTGGTGGGTCAAATTACGGAAAGTCGGTGCTGCCTAGGGATGAAAGTCGGATTTGATCCTCGGCTCACCTCCTGAATTAGGCGAGCAATGACCGTAGGAGTCCACTCGATCACCGAGGGTGTTATGGCGGCAAATGAAATGACGTGGCGCCATGACGTCGACGCTTTAGTGTTCCGGCCGGACTGGCATGAGGGCTACTGCTTCGTCCACCGACTAGCCCTCCGCACAATGAGCGGCGAGACGGATCAGGAAGCCTGCCAGGCGTATTTTCGCGTCCATAGGGAAGTGTTTGAACGAGCCGCCCGATCCAAGATCCAACGCGCTGGCCTCGCGCCGGAACAGAATTTCCATCTTACCAGTCGGGACGTCAGGCGTGCGCTCACCGAGTAAAGGTGGCGTGCAAAGCGCCATCCATCGTGGCTGTTTGGGCTTCGAGGAAAGAGAGTTTCATCCCAACATGTCCAGAAGCTCAGTCGTGGCGTGAAGCATTCCCCGCATGGGGTTCCACGGATGCTCCGCCCGCGCTCAGGAGGCGTTCGCGCAAGGAATCGTAGATCGGCGCGCTGCCAAAGAGGGTCGGGATCACCATGGCAATAGCGCATGCCGCCAGCATGGGAAGCACGAGCGTGACACTGCCCGTCATCTCGGCCGTCAGTATGATCCCGGTCAGCGGCGCCCTCACGATGCCGGCGAAAAGCGCAGCCATGCCGACGATGGCGAAGCTTTCCGGCTGAATGCCGCTGCCGGGGAATATTGCCTCAACGACAAGGCCGAAGAAGAGGCCGCTCTGCGCGCCAAGCACCAACATAGGCGCGAACAGGCCTCCGGGTGTGCCTGCGGCATAGGATGCGGTGCTTAGTACTAGTCGGATGGCGTACAAGATAGGCAGCATCGTGAGGGTGCCGGCCCCGGTCAGCACGCCTTGGGTGATAGCGTCTCCCCCACCCACGATTGCCGGTGCAAACCATGCAAGCGCTCCGACGGCCGCGCCAATCACGCCGGCGCGCAGTTCCACCGGGACGCGGGACAGCCGGTCAGCGATGGCGAGCGCCCCAAGCAGCATGGAGTTGTATAAGACAGCAAGCAGGCCGGCAATTACGCCAAGCAGAAAGAACAGCGGCTGGGTGATAGTGGCGACGGAGAACTCCGACACGTTAAAATCGGGGGCGTCACCGAGAAGCAGCCGGGAAACGCCAATCGCCGTGACGGATGCAGTGAGTGCGGCAACGGCGATCCGAATTTCAAATCTTTTGTAGAGCTCTTCGAGAACAAAGATCGCGCCTGCCAGTGGCGCGTTGAAGGCGGTGGCGAGGCCAGCCCCGGCCCCGGCGGCGATAAGTGCTCGATGATCGGGCCAGCTTCTCCTGCTTAATTCGGACATCAAGTGGCCGGCACTGGCGCCCATCTGGACGCTCGGGCCCTCGCGCCCCAGCGCCAGGCCCGAACCGATAGCAAGGACGCCGCCGACAAACTTGATCGGTATCAGGATCATGAAGGCGGCTGGTCTCAGGCGCTGATCCAGCGCTGCTTCCACGTTGGGGATACCGCTGCCAGCTGCCGAAGGGGCAAAGCGTCTGACCAGCCATGCCGCGAAGGCGACCAAGATCGCCGCCCCGATGACGACCGTGGGGAGACCCGCAGTGCCCAGACCATGGGCCCTGTCGATCAGGGCACTTCGCCATATGTCGGCGTGAACGAGCAGCAAGCGGAACAGTCCGCCCAGCAGCCCCGCGAATACCCCTGTGATTAATGCCAAGGATACGAGGGCCAAGAAATGACGACTCCCGTCAGTCGTATAAGTGGACTTCTCTTGTGAGTGGTTCATGGACTCAACGAGGTTGAAGACCGCAATTGAGTAATAAACGCTTTCCGCCCGAATTGTTCCCCGAGCAGCCCGGATGGCCAAGATGCTAGACCCGAAGCGATGGCGGTCCCTCCGGTGACGGTTGAACTCGCTGGGCCGTGACCGCTCCAAGGTCAGAACCGGAATGAGCGGGACCTTTTCGCTAGCAGGAATCCCCGCCGCCAAACCGAAGCGAGCAACCCCACCTTCGAGCAGATGCTGAAGCAGATCATCTCGAGCCCCATCGAGAGGCAGAGCGAGGGAACCAATTCTGCAACGGCGTATCGGTGCGAACCTTTCCGTGCCTGTTTTACCACGGCGGCAGCGGAGCAAGGTGTTGCCGTCCGAATTCCAGGAAATCAAAATTGATCACGAGCAACGCTCAGTCCCCCCTCCTGCTATAGCATCGGACGCATATCCACCCCGTTGCATGGGGTGCCGGACGTTCACAGGGCTTACTGAGAGAGGAGTTGGAATATGGCGGAATTTGAAAAGAGACTGGCTTGCGTGATCAAATCCGATGGATCGATCGCTCGCGGCTATATGATCGACAAGTGCGAACTCAAGGGCGAGAACGAGTACACTATTACCTGGAAGATCCCTCTCCAGGGTGAGGCCAAGACCAATTTCGCCGCCACGATCGGCAGCGCCATGGAAGAGGACGTCCAGCCTGGCTTTATCACCGTCGGACTTACCCAAGATCCAAGTCAGATGCGGGTGCACACATACGACGTGTCCGGCAAGCCTGCGCGCCGTTCCTTCCATATTGCGTGCTTCAGAGACCAGTGAACGCGATGACGGGCGCGAGGGCCGGAGGGATCTGGCTCGTTCGCTCGCCCCCTAAGGATACATGACTAAAAGCCTGGCGTAAGCCGACGAGACATGCCGTCCTGCTTTGACCGCCGCAACCTCCTTGATGACGCGGTTTTCGGACCCGGATGATGCAGCGAACAAGGTTTTCAAGAGAACAGATGACCGCAAAGTGGCGCCAAGTGAAATTTGCCGTACGACCGGCCTCCGTCACAACGGGCGCCCTAGGTAAGGGCAGAGGAATACCAAGCCATGGATGACCTTCTGCTACGGATCATCATTTTCGCGGTCATTGGTTTGCTATCCGGCTTCTTCGCGGGCCTGTTCGGTATCGGCGGAGGCACCATCCGCATGCCGATCTTCATCTATCTGTTCCCATGGCTCGGCATTGCCCATCCGGTTATGATGCATGTGGCAACCGCGACCTCGATGGCACTTGTCATACCGAGTGCGATCTCTTCCAGCCGTAAGCACTACAAGCTCGGTGATCTCGATCTGGGAGTATTCAGGACGTGGGCCATCGGTCTAGTGATCGGCGTTGCCATAGGATCGATACTACTGCCATTCGGTTCGACCGAAATTTTGCAGGCCTTGTTCTCGATCTACATCCTTCTGGTGGGGTTCTACATCGCGTTCAGTCGTGGACGTTTTTCCTTGGGTCAGAAGCCGCCGAAGGGCGCCAAGATGGTGAGCATTTCATCGATTGTCGGCTTTATTGCTTCGATGACCGGCACCAGCGGTGGCACGCTAACAACACCGACTCTCTCGGCTTTCAGCATGCCTTTGGAGCGGGCGATGGCGATTGCGGCCGCGACCGGTCTGATTACTGGCACTGTAGGCGCGATCGGATCTATCATTGGCGGCTGGAATGCCGCGGATCTGCCGTCTTTCTCGCTCGGCTATGTCGACGTTCTGATCTTTCTCGTGATGACGCCGACGGTCATGATTGCCGCGCCGATAGGCGTGAGTGTAAGCCATAAGATGAACGAGCAGACATTGCAGTTCGCTTACGCGCTTCTGCTCATCATCGTTGGCATTGATCTTCTGAGGCGTCTCTACCTCTGATTAGTCTGGCGGAGTCCGAAATGAACCTCGGTCAGATCCATCCCCTTCCACCGGGCAAGCAGGCGGGGTGGAACAGTAAGGCGGTGAAGCCCTCTGGTGCCCAAATGCAGCAAAGTTATAATCTTCCTCATCGAGGCACAACGTCCGGTGCTCGCGGTCAAGCCAATCTACCGGCGCGGATAGTCTCTTGTGCCAAATTGCCATTAAGCTGTAACAGCCTGATTCGCGGCGGTGAACGGGTAGGAGTCGGCAATGGATACTGGTACGTCTTGGCTCACCGTCGCTTTTCTTTTGATCGCTACGGTCTATGCAGCTGTTGGGCAGGCGGGAGCATCGGGTTACATCGCTGTCATGGGGTGGGCAGGCTTTCCGCCTCTTGCCATGAAAACGTCAGCGCTCGCTCTCAATCTCGTCGTTGCCGCCATTGGCACAGCAGTGTTCCTGAAGGCTGGGAGCCTGTCGTGGCGAGATGTTTGGCCATTCGCGCTACTTGGCTTTCCCTTCTCGCTGCTTGGAGGCGCGGTACATTTACCGGAGGATATCTATTACCCCGTTGTCGGCGTCGTCCTGATCCTCTCCGCGTTGCAGATGGTCCGAACTACATTTCGATATGGATCGGCGGCACCTGAAGAGGCGGTCAGTCCACCTCTCGGCCAAGCTTTGGCGACCGGCGCGGTGATTGGCTTTGTCTCTGGGACGACCGGGACCGGCGGAGGGGTCTTCCTCGCGCCGATCATCTTGAGCATGAAGTGGGGAACAGCTCGGCAGTCGGCTGCCACGACGGCAGCATACAATCTAACCAACTCCATCGCAGCGTTGGCTGGGGCCTACGCGGCGTGGGACAATATTCCAGGCGAACTGCCGCTGTGGCTGTCCGCAGTAGCGGGGGGCGGTTTCGCTGGCGCCTACATCGGCAGCCGCTGGCTGTCTGAAAATCGAATGCGCGCAACTCTCGCCGTTCTACTGCTCGTCTCGGGGATCAAGCTAATTTTGTGATAGCAGATTTGAGGTGACCGAACACGCCTTGGAGCGCCCTAGCGCTGATCATTTGCGCCGCCCTTTCCGCCGTCGATGGGGACACCATCAAATGCGACGGCCAGAACATGCGCCTTCTCGGAGAAGGTGTCGTCAACGTCCGCGGCGTGGATACCCCGGAAATGGGCAAAGGCGCCAAGTGCGATAAAGAGCGGAGGATGGCCAGGCTTGCCAAGTTCCGACTGCAGGAAATGGTCGAGGGAAAGAAGCTCCGGATCGAAGCCAAGGGGCGCGACCGCTATGGCCGGCCAGTGGTGAACGTCTATCTCCCGAATGGTCGAGAGGTAGGAAAAGAACTGATCCGGGAGGGCTTCGCCAGGGAATGGCGGAAGGGAAGGAAGATCGATTGGTGTAGCTGACGCCACGTCGTTACGGCCAAACTTCGGAACCGGCGCGCCGGTCGAAAGTTGAGCGGCCTCTGATACAGGAGCATCACATGCTACGCGTCCTTGTACCAACAATGCTGGCCCTTGCTTTGGGCGGATGCAGCGTCTCGTCGCTCGAACCAGTTCCCGGCAGCATCACTTATGGTGGCCAGCCAGCCACGCGCCTGACCAAGGCGCCAATCGGCAGCGCGGTGACAAACCGATTCCGCGACCAGTTTGGCCAGGAGTGGGGTGAGCGATATATCATCCAGCCGGACCGCTCATTGAAACTGGTGAGCTGTCAGAGGATTGAGTATCCGAACGACTAATCGGGCCTATCGAAACAGGGTCTGGCAAGCTGCGCCTGCGTCCCTTGTCAAGGCCAGGATGGTCAGGAAGTCACCCGCCAGCGGCGAAGGCGGTTTGTCGATATCAAGCACATCGGCACGACCTGCCTCCGTCATTAAGTACGCGCCCTGCCTGCCTGCTTGATCGTGTCCCATGGAGT
>JAEZHO010000471.1 GCA_023416545.1 Pseudomonadota bacterium | reverse complement strand
CGGAGAACGCCGGTCGTGATGGCCGGCACGGCTCGCGGATTGCGTATGGCATAGGCGACCGCTTCCGCGGCACCCCCGCTCCGCTTCCTGTCCAGGAAAGCCCTCAGTTCGTACCGGCCGCGAATGTGGCGCTCGTGTTCCCTGAGTGCCGCCATGACGTCGGCGGGCAAACCGGCAGTCGCCCGCACGCTCCGATCGGCCTCATAAAGTCGGCGCAGGTCTTCGGTACGATGGCGGCCGCTGAGGGAGTCGCTTCGCACCACGGCGCCATAGCCGCAATGTTCGATGACGGTGTAGCGGGCTCCCTCCACGAGCGCCCGCAGATAGAGATCGTAATCCTCCCCGAGCCGCAGATCCTCGTTGTATCGGAGATCGTGGCTGTCGAGGAAGCTTCGCCGCATGACCGGCTTGAGGAAACCGATCTCGCCGCGGCGTGATCCGGGGACGGAAATGTTTCCCTTGATGAATTCGACTGTCGACAGCGACCGCGCCCGAGCCTCGAATGCCTGCGGCTCATGCTGCCCGGACGCATGGCGGGTGAAGGCTATGTTGTCAGCGATGAAATCCCATCCGGCATGCTGCAGCATCGCCTCGAAACGGCCCGGGAAGAAGAAGTCGTCGGCATCGAGGATCGCGATGAGCGGGGCCTGCGAGTGGGCGATCGCATGATTGCGGGCAGCTGCCGGTCCGACGTTGCGCGGCAGGGACAGGACTCGAAGCCGTCCGCTCCCGTCGTCGGCACCCTCGGCGACCGAAGCGGTGGCGTCGGTGGAACCGTCATCGACGACGACGACCTCGGCGACGGCGGGCTGCGAAAGGGCCGAAGAGATGGCGGTCGGTATCGTGGTTGCCGCGTTCTTCGCGGCGATGATCACGCAGATAGCCTCGGGGGTGGGCTCAGGCATTGCTTCTCTCCAGGCTGACATCCGGCCGCACTAGACGCGGCAAAAGTGACCTGGATATGGAACAGTGGTGACAGCTCGCCAAGTCGGCATCAATGCCGCGCGACGTCCCCGGGAATATCGTTGGTGCTGCCGACGTCGCTGACCGGATGCGCGCCCGCTTGCGACGAGGAGGTCTCGCGACGCTCCTGTTTCTCCTGGCGGACCAGGTAAAGGATGCCGATGAAATAGCCCACCTGAAGCAGCACGGCACAGGCTATGGTTGCCAGAAGCACCTGGGCGGCTGATCCCGTCATCCAATAGGCTGCGACCGCAAATACCAGCAGGACGCAGATCATGCTGAAAAAGACGCGCGGCGCATACATGGCCTTCACCCTCCCGGAGTTGCAGATCTCGGTGTCCGCTGCCTCACCGTATCATTGATCCATATCGGAGGGCGCGGGTATACGTATCTCGCCGCATATATGCAGCGATCGCGTTGAAACTTTCGTAATTTTGGAAAACTGTGGCTTCCGGGCGAACACATTTACACCACCGTCAGCGAATCGACCCCGCATCTCTCCCGTCGGGAACCAAAGGACGGACCTCCGGCGCCAGCCGTCGCCCCAAGATTTGATCTTAATCAACTTTTATTTCCAGGGTGTGGCGCCAACTGATCACAACTACCGCGCTGCAGCACTGTATTGCAGCGCAACATTTTTAGGCTTGGTCGCTTGGATGGTAGTATCCGCCGCCTAATTCGCGTGCATCCGCGATAAATATTTCGACCTACCAAAAGATGATCAACGCCATCCTTCACAGAATATCATGCCGCCATACAGATTCTCTGAAAGACTTATTCAAACTACACTGAACGTCACTTGTCGCTTCGGATGGTAAATCCGTGAAACATCGCCAGAATCAACATGGGAAATTGGCTCCCGATGCGAGATAGTGTCAGAATTCGCATTGCCAACAAATTCCGAACACATACTTGTTATTCTCTTCGCATCGCAGACACGCCGAAAGGCAACCGATCCCCCGCACAACTGGATGGAGTTTCCTCTATGAAGTCAGCGACACGTTCGGCCGGATCGCCGTTCATCATTCCCGACAAGACGTCCTTCAGCTTCGCGACCGGAGGAGTCGCCAAGCGCGGTTTTGACGTGACCATCGCAACCCTTGCGCTGATCGCCTTCGCCCCGATCTTTCTCCTGATCATGGCACTCGTGAAGTGCTCCGACGGGGGATCGATCTTCTACGGCCACCGACGGGTCGGCCATAACGGAAGATATTTCCATTGCCTCAAGTTCCGCACCATGGTGCCGAATGGCGACGAGGTTCTGAGGGCCTATCTGAACGCCAACCCGTCTGCCGCCGAGGAATGGCGTGCGACCCGCAAGCTGCGTTCCGACCCCCGCGTGACAGCGGTGGGCAACGTTCTGCGCAAGCTGAGCCTCGATGAACTCCCCCAGCTCATCAACATTCTTCGCGGGGAGATGAGCGTCGTCGGTCCCCGTCCCGTCGTGGACGAGGAACTCAATCTCTACGACGCCCATGCCGTCTATTACCTCAGCACGCGTCCCGGGCTGACGGGCCTCTGGCAGATCAGCGGACGGAACGACGTGTCCTACGAGACCCGCATCGCCTTCGACACCCAGTATGTACAGAACTGGTCCCTGATCCAGGACGTCCTGATCATCGCGAAGACCGTGCCGGCAGTCTGCCTGTCCAGAGGCAGCTACTAGGAACTGCCCGGATTCCTGCCCCAGGTTCCGGGCAAGTCAGCGGAGGTCCCGGGACCTTCGCGCCGCATCGTTTGCCAACCAAGGAGGTATCATGCGCGACAAGACGGTTTCAGCCGCTCTTAACATGCTCGCCGTGGGCACTCTCGCAGCCTTGCTAACGGCGCCCTCGGGCGTCCGCGCCCAGGATACGGCTTATCACCTGGGCGTCATGGATCAGGTGAGGATCCGGGTTGCGGAATGGCAACCGGCCGAGGGGACCGTCAGGGATTGGGGCGTCATCGGCGGCGACTATGCCGTGGGCCCTGGAGGCGCCATCTCGCTGCCGTTCATCGGCGAACTCATGGTTGCCGGGAAGACGACCGGCGACGTCGCCAGCGAGATCGGTCAACGCCTCCAGAGTGAATTCGCCCTCAAGACGGAGCCATCGGCGTCCGTCGAGATCGCAAGGTTTCGGCCGGTCTACCTCACGGGCGACGTGACGACGCCCGGTGAATATCCATACGCGCCGGGGATGACCGTGCTCAAGGCCGTCAGCCTTGCGGGCGGCCTGCGGCGCTCCGACGCCGGCCAGCGCTTTGCGCGGGATTTCATCAACGCCAGCGGCGACGCCGCCGTCTCCGGAAGCGAGCGTGGCAGGCTGCTCGCGCGAAAAGCTCGGCTCCTGGCGGAGATCGACGGCGCCGAGGAGATCGCGATGCCCGCATCCCTGGAAAAGGTGCCGAACGCTCCGGCGCTCCTCGGAAGCGAGAGTGCGCTCATGAAGTCCCGCCGCGAGCGCTATGAACTCCAGCTCAAGGCGCTCGCCGAACTTCGCGAACTGCTTGAGAGCGAGGTGAAATCCCTCGCCCAGAAGGCGGAAACGCAAAAGGAGCAGCTTGCGCTCGCCCAGCGCGACAGAGAGCGCATCTCCCGCCTCAGCGAGCAGGGCCTGGCGACCAGCCAGCGTCGCCTTTCCATCGAGGAACGCACGGCCGACGTTGAATCCACCTTGCTGGACATAGACACGGCCTCGCTGCGGGCCAAGCAGGACATCAGCAAGGCCAACCAGGACGAAATAAACCTCCGCAACGATTGGGAGGCCCAACGGGCGAAGGAACTCCAGGACACGGAAGCGGAACTCGAGAAGCTTGACCTGGAACTGACCACGAGCAGGCAATTGATGTCGGAAGCCCTGGCGCAATCGGCTGAGGCCCTGAAGTTCGACGCATCGAAGGCCACCATCAACTACATCGTGGTGCGCGAAGGCGAAGACGGACCGGAGGAGATGCCCGTCGACGAGACCACGCCCCTCAAGCCCGGCGACGTCGTCAAGGTTGCGTCCGAACTGCTGATGCAGTGAGGCGACGATGAAGATCGCCAAGGCGACAATCGTGGACCCGCAACGTAACCAGGCCTACGGGCTTGGCGCGGTCACGCTGTCGCTTTTCGTGTTTGCCTATTCCACCCGTTTCGGGCCGGTCGCCATCCTCCTCTACTATGCGCTCTGGCTCCCTCTCGTCCTGATCGACTACCGGAGAGTGCTGGGGCCCTACACGCGCTATGGATGGATCTTCGCCTTCGCGGCGGTGTGTTTCCTGTCGAGCTTTTGGTCGGCGGCGCCGGGCACGTCGCTGAGAGCCTCGATCCAGTACCTCACCCATGTCGTCTGCGCGCTCATCGCCGTGCGGGTACTAGCGCCCCGGACGCTTTCGCGGGGTGCAATGATCGGCTGTGCCGTGGTGCTGATCTACTCGCTGCTCGTCGGGAGCTACCACTACGATCCGCTCGACGGCAGCTACAGCTTCGTCGGCGCCTTCTCTTCCAAGAACCAGCTCGGCCTCTACGCCTCGCTCGGCTTGCTGTTCACCTTCACCACGTGCTTCGTCTTTCGCGCCCGTGGCATCTGGCTCGCACTGTCGGCCGTCGTCGGGATCATTTCCGCCTATTCGCTTCTGGCCTCGCAATCGGCAACCTCGGTCATCACCACGGTCGCCATCATCGCCCTGGCGGGCACCCTGCAGGTCATGCTCCGCGTTTCTCCGAGGCAGAGACGGTTTCTCTTCGTTGCCGGCATGATCGTCGCGATCGGCGGTAGTGCGTTCGCTCTTCAGTCGGGAGCCATGGATGCTCTGCTCGGCGCCTTCGGCAAGGATACGACACTGACCGGGCGGACCTACCTCTGGCAGCAGGGCCTCGAGGCAGCCGGAACTTCGCCTTGGATCGGGGTCGGCTATCAGGGCTACTGGGTGCAGGGCTTTCCCGAAGCGGAGCGCTTGTGGGATGAGTTCTTCATCGGGTCACGCAATGGCTTCCACTTCCACAACACCTACATCGAAACCATCGTGGAAACAGGTCTGCTGGGCACTGTTTTCATCGTTTTCGTCCTCGTGCGGACCACGGCCGGCCATTTCCGCCGGCTGCTGGTCCTCGACCGCAGCCCCGAGGCCGCCCTTCTCTTCGCGGTGACCATCCTGCTCATCATCCGATCCTTCGTGGAGATCGATGTCATGCACCCCTACCAGGTCGGTTCCTTCCTGCTCTATTTCGCGGCGGGAAGCCTGACGCTTGCGCAACGGGAGCATCGCCTTGCTCCCGCATCTTCGCGCGGGCGCAAGGGTCGGGATATCGGCCAGATCCCCGTCGGGACAGGCTAGCCGAGATGTCGTCCATCCGCTCCCCGGGCGCCACCTCTCCGGCAACGACGCTCTATGGCATCCAGTACCTGCGCGCCATCGCCGCCTGTGCGGTGGTCGTGTTCCACGCGGCCGAGCGCACGGGTCTCCATTTCAACATCGGTGCGGCGGGCGTCGATGTCTTCTTCGTGGTCAGCGGCTTCATCA
>JAEZHO010000470.1 GCA_023416545.1 Pseudomonadota bacterium | reverse complement strand
GTGCCCCTGAGCCCGCTGTCGCCCATTGCATCGTCGTAGAGCTGGCCAAGCTGCCGCGATGCGCGACGAATCGCGCTGTTGCTGCAGTAAAGCCAGATCCCGTTCTCACCGTTGTCGATCGTGTCTGCCATCTGTCCACCGTGGTCCGAAGCGCAGTTTACAGTCCCCGCAAGCGTTGCGCAAAATCCGCCGCGGCGGCCTTGCAAGGGTGAAGGACCTGCTCATATAAATAGTGGCATATGCCACCAAATGAAAATCGGGAGAACAGCGATGAGCATCGGATCAAGCCATGGAGCCCGTGGAAGGGCTCTTGTAACGCGTGCATCCTCCGGCATCGGCGCCACATATTGCGAGAAACTGGCGGCGCGCGGCTACGACCTCGTTCTGGTCGCCCGCGATGCCGGTCGCCTGAAGGCCTTGGCGGAGAAACTGGCGCAGCAACACGGGATCGAGGCGGACATGCTGACGGCGGACCTCACCGATCGCGCCGATCTCGACCTTGTCGACCACCGCCTGAGGGAGGACGAGAGGATCGACCTCCTCGTCAACAATGCCGGCATTGGCCCCAGGGGTCGCTTGCTGAAGGCTGACCCGGCCTATCTTGATCACATGGTCGATCTCAATGTCACCGCGGCCAATCGGTTGGCCGTCGCTGCAGCGCAGGCGTTCAGCGCGCGCGGCATGGGAAAGATCGTCAACATAGCTTCTTCGGTTGCCCTTTCTCCCGAGGTCTTCAACGGCACCTACGTGGCGGGAAAGGCCTTCGTGCTGGCGCTGACGGAATCGCTGGCTGCCGAACTGAGGGAAACCGGCGTCCAGGTCCAGGCGGTCCTGCCGGGCTTTACCCGCACGGAAATCTTCGAGCGTGCCGGGTCTTCCGTCGACAGGCTGCCGCCCGATACGGTGATGGAGGTCGGCGACCTGGTCGATGCAGCGCTGGCGGGTTTGGACCGGGGAGAACTGGTCACCATACCGTCGCTCGAGGATGCCGCCCTGCTGGACGCCTTCCGGAAGGCTCGGGCCGCGCTGGCGCCTTACCTTTCACTGAAAAGGCCGGCGGCGCGCTACCGCGAAGACGCTGCAATGGCGCGGGCGGTCTAGCCGCTACCAGGCGAGGTCCAGCCGCTCCAGCCCGTGGAAGTGATAGACGTCCTTCACCCGCGGCGTCTCAGCCATCCGGAGGCCGGGCAGGCGGCGGAAGAGGATCGGCAGCACCGTATTCAGTTCCAGGCGGGCAAGCGGGGCGCCGATGCAGAAGTGTATCCCAGCGCCGAAGGAGAGGTTCGCCGCCTCCTGCCGGTCCGGCCTGAAGACCAGGGGATCGGTGAACTTCGCCGGGTCGAGGTTGGCGGCCGCGAGGATCAGGCTCACCTTGTCGCCGCGCCGGAAGGAAACGCCGTCCACGTCGACATCTTCCAGGGCCCAGCGCTGGAAGATGTGGACGGGCGCGCAGATGCGCAGCGTCTCCTCCACCGTCCGTTCGGTCCTTGCCTCGTCGCAAAAGAACTCGGCGGGCGGCAGGCCACTCTCCAGGATCACCCGCACGGAGTTTCCGATCTGGTGGACGGTTGCCTCGTGCCCGGCATTCAGGAGCACGATCGTGGTCGATACGAGTTCGTCGTCGCTCAGATACTGGCCCTTGTGCTCCGTGTGGACCATGTGGCTCAGCAGGTCCTCCCGCGGGGTCCTGCGGCGCTCGGCGATCAGCGTGCGGACGTAATCGGCGAATTCCCGGGCCGAGCGGTCCGCGGCAAGCTCATCCTCGCGGCTGCGCTTGAACATGTACATGCCGACATAGTCGTGGCTCCACTTGAGGAGTTGCGGACCCATCTCGTCGGGAATGCCGATCATCCGGGCGATCATCGTCACCGGAATGATGTCGGCGAAGGAAGACAGGAGTTCGGTCCGGCCCTCTTTCTCGAAACCGTCGATCAGGCTCTCCGTCAGTGAGGCGATCTCCGGCCGCAGCCGCTCGATGTGCCGGGAGACGAAGGCGCGGTTGACGAGGGTCCTCAGCCGCGTGTGTTCCGGGGCCTCGATCTCCAGCAGAGAGTGGCGCTCCGCAAGGTCGAAGTTTTCAAGATGCGGCTGCGGGCCGGGCAGCCCCAGTTCCTCGCGGCTCGCGACATGCAGGATCTGCCGGCCGAAGCGGCGGTCGCGCAGCAGGGCGTTGACGTGATCGTAGCCGGTGAAGAACCACTGCTTCTGCTCCTCCCAGAAGAAGGTCGGACAATGCTGGTGCAGCAGCGCGTAGACCCGGTTCGGGTCGCCGTAGAAGCCGGGGTCGCGCCCGTCGAGCGAGACGCGGCGGGTGTCGGGATCGATCCGGAGGAAGGGAGGCAATGCGGTCATGCCCCGAGGCCTACCGCAATCTTGCGGCCTCCGGAAGACCCTTCGGCTACTCGCCGAGCGCCACGCCCTCGCGTCTCGGGTCGGCGCTGCCGGCAAGCCCGTCCGGCGTCAGTTCTATCGCCTGGATGCCCGAGGTCATCTCGCCGGACTTCACCTCGTAGCCGAGCGCCGTCAGCGGCCCGGCCATCTCCTCCGCCCAGGTGCCTGCCTCCAGTTCATAGGTGCCGAAACGGTTGACGAGGTGGGGCATGGCGACGATCTCCTCGACCGGCATCTGCCAGTCGATATAGGCGATCAGCGCCTGCGCCACGTAGCCGATGATCTGGCTGCCGCCGGGCGACCCGATGGCGAGGAGCGGCTTGCCGTCCTTCATCAAGATCGTCGGCGACATGGACGAGCGTGGCCGCCTGCCGGGTCCGACCCGGTTGGCGACCGGCATGCCGGCATCGTGCGTCTTGAAGGAGAAGTCGGTCAGTTCGTTGTTGAGCAGGAAACCGTTGGTCATCAGCCGCGAGCCGAATCCGTTCTCGATCGTCGTGGTCATCGAGACGACGTTGCCGTCGCCGTCGACGATGGAGAAATGGCTGGTGGACGGGAGTTCGATCGCCTCGCCGTCGCCGAAGAGGAGGGCGTGATCCCATTCCGGCTCCCCGGCCTTGACCGTATCGGCCGGCAGCGCCTTGTCGGTATCGAGCAGTGCCGCTCGCTCCGACAGGTAGTCCTTCGAAAGCAGGCCCTTGACAGGTGCCGGCACGAAATCGGCATCCGCGATGTAGCGCTCGCGGTCCGCGAAGGCCAGGCGCTGCGCATCGCCGATCAGCCGCCAGCTTTCCGGGTTCCGCGGCCCGAGCGCCCTGAGGTCGAAGTTTTCGAGGATGCCGAGGATCTGGCCGACGGC
>JAEZHO010000469.1 GCA_023416545.1 Pseudomonadota bacterium | reverse complement strand
CTGATGGTCAGTTGAACCAGTGCGTCGAGAACAAGCAGGGCCTCGTTGTGAGTTACGTGCTTCTGCGCCTGCGACGGGAGGATGAAGGGTATTTCGAGATTGCTGGAAAATTCCGCCATTGTCCTTGCTCCGCTGATGGCGGTTCAGAATATGCGCCGACCGGAGCGCGGGGATGATCAGCCTGCTAAGTATCTGTTTTCAGTATAGTGTCCGTGTAGAATCCTGCTGATCATCATTGCTGGTGAAGAGAGGCGAAAAGCGCAGCATAATTGTGCGTCCTTCTGCCTCGAATCTGAAAAGCACGCCTTTTCAATAGGCAAGCTGTTAAGAAAGGCGCGTTTTGGTCAGGTTGTCGGCTTTTTGTCTTCACATTTGTCGCGAAAACAGTATTGGATGCGCGCCGGAGCCCCGGAAGACTCATGGGGTCGGGAACAGAGAAGATGCGGCCACACCGAGGACCGCATCCAGGGGAAAAATTGATGGAGTACTTTGTCCAGCAGCTCGCCAACGGGCTGACGCTTGGATCGATCTATGGCCTCATCGCTATCGGCTATACGATGGTTTACGGCATCATCGGCATGATCAACTTTGCCCATGGTGACATCTTCATGCTCGGCGCCTTCGCCGCACTGATCGTCTTTCTCATCCTCACCTCATTCGTCGCGGGCGTGCCGGTCGCGCTGGCGCTTCTGGTGATGCTGCTCGTCGCAATGCTGATGACCAGCCTGTGGAACTGGACGATCGAGCGCGTGGCCTACCGTCCGCTTCGCGGCTCGTTCCGTCTTGCGCCGCTGATCACGGCGATCGGCATGTCGATCGTGCTCTCCAACTTCATCCAGGTGACGCAGGGACCGCGCAACAAGCCGATCCCGTCGCTGGTCACCGACGTCTACCATTTCGGCGCGATCACCATCTCGCTCAAGCAGATCATCATCATCGCCGTCACGGCGGTTCTGCTGACCATCTTCTGGTATATCGTCAACAAGACGCCGCTCGGCCGCGCCCAGCGCGCCACGGAGCAGGACCGCAAGATGGCCGCGCTTCTCGGCGTGGACGTCGACCGCACGATTTCCATCACCTTCGTGATGGGCGCCGCGCTCGCCGCCGTCGCCGGGACCATGTACCTGATGTATTACGGGGTCGCCACGTTCAACGACGGCTTCATTCCAGGCGTCAAGGCGTTCACCGCGGCCGTGCTCGGCGGCATCGGATCGCTTCCGGGCGCCGTGCTCGGCGGACTGCTGATCGGGCTCATCGAGTCGCTCTGGTCGGCCTATTTCACGATCGCCTACAAGGACGTGGCCACCTTCGCGCTTCTCGCCTTCGTGCTGATCTTCAAGCCGACCGGCATCCTTGGCCGTCCGGAAGTGGAGAAGGTCTGACATGTCGCAGGGTACCAATTCCGAGAAAACCAGCGTCATGGGCCAGGCCTTCAAGGAGGCGCTCTTCGCGGGCGCCATGGCTTTCGGCCTCTTCATTCTCTATGTCGGCATAGAGACCTACCAGAACATCAACAACCAGCTCGTCTGGCGCACCCGCTGGGAACTGCTGGCGATCTTCGTCGCCGTTGCGGCCGTCAGCCGCTTCATCGTCGTCGCCTTCGTCATGCCCCATCTCGACAAGCGCAAGCTTGCCAAGGCCAAGGCCGGCGTTCCCGACATTTCCGAGGACAAGGGCTTCTTCCACAGGCACTTCCTCAAGATCGCGCTGGTCGCGCTGGTGGTCTATCCGATCGCCTCGGTCATGCTTGCCGGCACCCAGGGTTCGCTCAAGTACGTCGATAACTTCGGCATCCAGATCCTGATCTACGTCATGCTCGCCTGGGGCCTGAACATCGTCGTCGGACTGGCCGGCCTGCTGGACCTCGGCTACGTCGCCTTCTACGCGGTCGGCGCCTATTCCTATGCGCTGCTTTCGGAGCATTTCGGCTTTTCCTTCTGGGTCCTGCTGCCGCTCGCGGGCATTCTCGCCGCCTTCTGGGGCGTCATTCTGGGCTTCCCGGTGCTGCGCCTTCGCGGCGACTACCTCGCCATCGTGACGCTCGCCTTCGGTGAGATCATCCGCCTCGTGCTGATCAACTGGACGGACGTGACCAAGGGCACGTTCGGCATCTCGGGCATTCCCAAGGCCTCCTTCTTCGGGATCTGGAGCTTCGACGTCGGCGCGACGAACAACTTCACCAAGGCGTGGGGGCTCCCCATGTCCTCCGCCTATTACAAGATCTTCCTGTTTTACCTCATCCTGGCGCTCTGCCTGCTGACGGCCTACGTGACGATCAAGTTGCGCCGCATGCCGATCGGTCGCGCATGGGAAGCCCTGCGCGAGGACGAGATCGCCTGCCGTTCGCTCGGCATCGACACCGTCACGACGAAGCTGACCGCCTTTGCGATCGGCGCGATGTTCGGCGGCTTTGCCGGCGCCTTCTTCGCCACCCGCCAGGGCTTCGTCTCGCCGGAAAGCTTCGTCTTCCTGGAATCGGCCGTCATCCTTGCGATCGTCGTGCTCGGCGGCATGGGTTCGCTGACCGGTATTGCGATCGCCGCCGTGGTCATGGTCGGCGGCACGGAGCTCTTGCGCGAAATGGAATTCCTGAAGCACATCTTCGGTCCCGATTTCACGCCGGAACTCTATCGCATGCTGCTGTTCGGGCTGGCGATGATCACCGTCATGATCTTCAAGCCCCGCGGCTTCGTGGGATCGCGTGAACCGACGGCGTTCCTCAAGGAGCGCAAGGCGGTCTCCGGAAGCTTCACCAAGGAGGGCCACGGCTGATGACCCTCGGAACCGATAGCATGAACAGCGATACGATCCTCAAAGTCGAGCACCTGTCGATGAAGTTCGGCGGCCTGATGGCCATCAACGACTTCTCGTTCGAGGCGCGGCGCGGCGACATCACCGCGCTGATCGGCCCCAACGGCGCCGGCAAGACCACGGTCTTCAACTGCATCACCGGCTTCTACAAGCCGACCATGGGCATGATCACCCTGCAGCAGAAGGACGGCACCTGCCATCTCCTGGAGCGGTTGCGGGACTTCGAGATCACCAAGGTCGCCAAGGTTTCGCGAACCTTCCAGAACATCCGCCTGTTCTCGGGGCTCACCGTGCTCGAGAACCTTCTCGTGGCGCAGCACAACGCGCTGATGAAGGCCTCGGGCTACACGATCCTCGGGCTCCTCGGCCTGCCGGCCTACCGCAAGGCGTCGCAAGCGGCGATCGACAAGGCGAAGTACTGGCTGGACAAGGCGGAGCTGACCGAGCGGGCCGACGATCCGGCGGGCGACCTGCCCTACGGGGCACAGCGGCGGCTGGAAATTGCCCGTGCCATGTGCACGGAGCCGGAGCTTCTGTGCCTCGACGAACCTGCGGCCGGCCTCAACCCGCGTGAATCGGCCGCCCTGAACACGCTGCTGCACTCCATCCGCGACGAAGGCGTCTCGATCCTGCTGATCGAGCACGACATGTCGGTGGTGATGGAGATCTCCGACCATGTCGTGGTGCTGGAATACGGCCAGAAGATTTCCGACGGCACGCCCGACCACGTGAAGAACGACCCGAAGGTGATTGCCGCCTATCTCGGCGTCGAGGATGACGAAGTTGATGAAATCGAGGAAAAACTCGACGAGGGGAGGATCTGATGTCCGATGAACCCCTCCTGAAAGTCCAGGGTGTCCAGACATTCTATGGCAATATCCGCGCACTCGACGGCGTCGACGTGCATGTGAACCGCGGCGAGATCGTCAGCCTCATCGGGGCCAACGGCGCCGGCAAGTCGACGCTGATGATGACGATCTGCGGCAGCCCCCAGGCCCGCCACGGCTCGATCATCTTCGACGGCGAGGACATCACCCAGCAGCCGACGCATCTGATCGCGCGGCGCCGGATCGCGCAGTCGCCCGAGGGACGGCGCATCTTCCCGCGCATGACGGTCTACGAGAACCTGCAGATGGGCGCCGGGCTCGACAACCTCAAATACTTCAACGAGGACGTCGAGAAGATCTTCGCGATGTTTCCGCGGCTGAAGGAGCGGCAGAGCCAGCGCGGCGGCACGCTCTCCGGCGGCGAGCAGCAGATGCTGTCGATCGGTCGCGCCCTGATGGCCCGGCCGAAGCTCCTCCTGCTCGACGAGCCGTCGCTCGGGCTGGCGCCGCTCATCGTCAAGGGCATCTTCGAGGCGATCAAGAAGCTGAACCAGGAGGAGGGGCTGACCGTCTTCCTGGTCGAGCAGAACGCCTTCGCCGCGCTGAGGCTGTCGGACCGCGCCTATGTGATGGTCAACGGCAAGGTGACGATGACGGGGACCGGCAAGGAGCTTCTCGCCAATCCGGAAGTTCGTGCGGCCTACCTCGAGGGCGGCCGGCACTGAGCCGGGACAGGGAGATACTGACATGCAAGGCCTATTCTTCGAAACGGATACCGGCGTGCGCTACGCGCTACGGACGCTGGTCGTGCTGATCGGCTTCTGGACCGCCTGGCGGACCGGCAAGGCCGTGGCGGAAACCTGGGGCAACTACCAGACGGTCGTCGCCTACACGCTGCTGCTCGGAATCGTGATGCGCTTCCTGCACTTCTCGCTGTTCGCCGGCCCCTTCCTCAGCCCCTTCTTCTACGTCGTCGACGTAGTTCTCCTGCTGGTGTTTTCGACCCTCGGATACCGGGTCTACAGGACCCGCCAGATGGTCAACAACTATTACTGGCTATACGAAAGAACATCACCTTTCTCATGGAAGAAGAAAGATTGACAGTCACGGACAACTGGCCTCAGATTGAGTAAAGGTTCAACCGAGACAAGACCTTAGAGTGGAACAGTTTCCGGCGCGATGATGGTGGGTATCGTGCAGGCTTTCTCAACCAAACCCGCTTAAAAAAACTGGGAGTAACATGATGAAGAAGTCTCTTCTTTCGGCCGTCGCGCTGACGGCTGTCGTCGCGTTCGGCGGCAGCGCATGGGCCGACGTGCTGGTCGGCGTCGGTGGCCCGCTGACGGGTCCGAACGCCGCCTTCGGAGCGCAGCTCCAGAAGGGTGCGGAACAGGCTGCTGCCGAGATCAATGCCGCCGGCGGCATCAATGGCGAACAGATCAAGATCGTGCTGGGCGACGACGTGTCGGACCCGAAGCAGGGTATTTCGGTCGCCAACAAGTTCGTTGCGGACGGCGTGAAGTTCGTCGTCGGTCACTTCAACTCGGGCGTTTCCATTCCGGCTTCGGAAGTCTACGCCGAGAACGGCATCCTGCAGGTCACGCCCGCTTCCACCAACCCGGTCTTCACCGAGCGGGGCCTCTGGAACACGTTCCGTACCTGCGGTCGTGACGACCAGCAGGGCGGCATTGCAGGCGCCTACCTCGCCGACAAGTTCAAGGATGCCAAGATCGCCATCGTTCACGACAAGACCCCGTACGGCCAGGGCCTTGCCGAAGAGACCAAGAAGGCGATGAACGCCGCCGGCGTGACCGAAGTCGTCCTCGAAGGCGTCAACACCGGCGACAAGGACTTCTCGGCCCTGATCGCCAAGATGAAGGAAGCCGGCGTCTCGATCATCTACTGGGGCGGTCTCCACACCGAAGCCGGCCTGATCATCCGCCAGGCTGCCGACCAGGGTCTCGACGCCACGCTCGTCTCGGGTGACGGCATCGTCTCCAACGAGCTTGCCTCCATCGCCGGCGACGCCGTCGAGGGAACGCTCAACACCTTCGGTCCCGATCCGCGCCTTGCACCGCAGAACAAGGAACTGGTCGAGAAATTCCGCGCCGCCGGCTTCGAGCCGGAAGCCTACACGCTCTATTCCTACGCAGCCCTGCAGGCGATCGCAGGCGCGGCCAAGGAAGCCGGCTCGAACGATCCGGAAGCCGTGGCCGAAGCCCTGAAGGGCGGCACGTTCCCGACCGCGCTCGGCGACATGGGCTTCGACGAGAAGGGCGACCCGAAGCTTCCCGGCTACGTCATGTACGAGTGGAAGAAGGGCGACGACGGCAACTACAGCTACTTCCAGATGGCGGAATAACAGCTTCAGTTCGTCGAAAAGCTATCGAGGGCCCGGCGCAAGCCGGGCCTTTCTGCGTTACAGGCGCCGGACGAATGTCTTGCTGGCACGGTTCGGAGGGGGAGTCGAAAAGGAAGGTGCACGCGTCCGGACAGCAACGCCGCGACGATGCCGGTTCACGTCTTCATTCTGGCCGAGATGAGGCGAAAGCAAGGCGGTATATTACTGTTTGCGGGTCAATAATCGTATGGCTTTCTAACGCTTTAATCGTTTCAATACTCACTAATTTATGCTATCACCTCCGCAGTTATCCAACAGGCCGCAGAGAGTAAAAGACCCTGCACCCCGCTAGCGAGGCGCTTGATGGCATTTGCACGCATTAATGGTATTCCCGGTTCCCGCGCTCTTGTCTGGCTGTTTGCCGGAGGAGCGTTTTTCGTGGGCGCGAACGCCGCGCTCGCCGACGGCTGCGGGCAGCCGATCCAGCCGGGTCCGCACGAGTTCACGGTACAGTCCACGGACGCCGTTCGCACGGGCGTCTACTTCGTTCCCTCCTCCTATTCCGGCACGGACAAGGTGCCGGTGGTCTTCGACTTCCACGGCAGCCACAGCAATCCCGCCGGGCAGCTGAAGCGCAGTTCCTGGGACAAGGTGGCGGAGAAGGAGGGCTTCATCGTCGTCGCCCTCCAGGGAAGTCTCGCCGGGGCCTACGAGGGTACGCATGCCTGGAACGTGCCGCTGGTGACGACGCAGGAGGGCGGTCTCGACGAGGTCGACTTCATCAGCGCCGCGATCAACACGATCGAGGAAACCGCCTGCGTCGATCGCAACCGCATCTATGCCTCCGGCTATTCCGGCGGCGGGCGGATGCTCTCGCAGTATATCTGCAGCGGCCACGACGAGTTTGCGGCAGCCGGCTTCGTCCACTCGCTGCGTGCCGGCGCGCCGGTCAATATCGACGGCCAGTGGAAACCCGATCCGGCGACCTGCGCCCCGGCCCGCCCCATGTCGATCATCGCCTTTGCCGGCGAGAAGGACGATGCCAATCCCTATGCTGGCGGCGGAAAGCCTTATTGGCACTACGGGTTCCTGACCGCGCTGCAGCGCTGGAGCCGGATGGACGGCTGCACGGGCGACGCGGTGACCAACACTGTCGGCGACGTGACGCAGCGCCTCTACGACACCTGCAAGGCAGGCGCGCGCATCGCGGCCTATGTCTATGCCAACGGTACGCATGCCTGGCCGAACACCGCCCCCGCCGAAGGCATGATGGCGGCTGCCTCGGCCTCTTCCGCCAAGGCCGGCGTGGTGCAGGTCGCCTCGGCCGGCAAGCCGCCCGCCTTCGATCCATCTGTTGATCCGGCTTTTCGGATGTGGGAGTTCTTCCTGAAAGCGGATAAGGCGAATGTCGTCGCGGAGGCTCTTCCGGCTGTTGCCAAGTCTGGCACGGCGGTTGCTTCGGATTGTGGCAGGACCGGGGATATCCAGGAGACGAATTGCAGCAGCCAGCCGAATACCACGCGCCGCAGCGGGCAAGGGGTAAGGGACGCCTTGTAACCAAGGCGTTCGCCGGCCGTACGCGTCTGGCCGAGTTTTTTCAGGAAGGCTGCGCAAAAATCAGGCTTCCGGAGACATTTTCGCCCGATATGGAGGCGATCCTCATCAATACGTCAGGGGGACTGACGGGCGGCGACGTGATCGAATGGTCCGTCGCCGCCGCCAATTCCACCCGGCTCACCGTCACCACGCAGGCGAACGAGAAGGTCTACAAGGCCTCGGCCGACATGGCCTGCGTCACCACCCGGATCTCGGTCGGGAAGGACGCCGCAGTCCACTGGCTGCCCCAGGAAACAATCCTCTTCGATCGCTCCGCACTCAACCGGACGCTGGAGATCGACCTTCAGGCGACATCGGAATTCCTGGCCGTGGAGGCCGTCCTGGTCGGCCGGCAGGCCATGGGCGAACGGCCGAGCAGCGGGGTCTTCCGCGATCGCTGGCGCATTCGGCAGGAGGGGCGGCTTCTGCATGCCGAGAACCTGCGCCTGGATGGCGAAATCGACCGGCTCCTCTCCCTCGACGCGACACTTGGCGGCCAATCGGCCTTCGCCACGCTCATCTATGTCGGGCCGCTTGCGGAGGCAATGCTGTCGAAGGTAAGGGCTGCGCTCGGGTCGTCGATGGGCGGCGCAAGCCACTGGCAGGGCAAGCTTCTCGTCCGGCTGGTTGCGCAGAGCGGCTTCGAGCTTAGAAAAGTGCTGGTACCGGTAATTACCGTATTGCGAAACGGAGCGCCGGTGCCGAAGGTCTGGAACATTTGATGACGAGTGCGGAAGCAAGATGAACCTCACCCCCAGGGAAAAAGACAAGCTGCTGATATCGATGGCGGCCATGGTGGCGCGCCGAAGGCTCGAGCGCGGCGTCAAGCTCAACCATCCGGAAGCGATCGCGCTGATCACGGATTACGTCGTGGAAGGTGCCCGCGACGGCCGGTCCGTCGCCGACCTGATGGAGGCGGGCGCCCATGTCGTCACCCGCGACCAGGTGATGGAAGGGATCGCCGAGATGATCCACGACGTGCAGGTCGAGGCGACCTTTCCGGACGGGACGAAGCTCGTCACCGTCCATGAACCGATACGTTAACGGGCTTTGAGGTTGATTCATGATTCCGGGCGAAGTCATTGCCGCTGAAGGCGAAATCGAACTCAATGCCGGTGCGCCGACGATTACCGTCGAGGTGGCGAACAGCGGCGACCGGCCGATCCAGGTGGGCAGCCACTACCACTTCTTCGAGACCAACGAGGCGCTGGTCTTCGAGCGCATGATGGCGCGCGGCATGCGGCTCGACATTCCCGCCGGCACCGCCGTCCGCTTCGAGCCGGGCCAGACCCGGCAGGTGACGCTGATCCCGCTTTCGGGGGCGCGCAAGGTCTACGGTTTCCAGCAGAAGGTCATGGGGGGACTCTGATGTCGAAGATACTGCTTACGCTGATGATGTGCGGTTGCGTGCTTCTGGCGGAGGCTCCGGGGTTTGCGCAACAGCCGGATGTCGACTGCGGCAAGGCGACGACGCAGATGGAGCTGACCTATTGCGCGCAGCTTGATTTTGCCGATGCCGACGAGCAGCTCAACGCGCAGTACAAGCTGACGCGGGAGGCGATGAAGGATTGGGATGCGGACGGCGGCGAGGACCTCGGGAGCGCATCGGACGCGCTCCTTGCCTCGCAACGCGCCTGGCTCGCCTTCCGCGACGCGCAATGCGCCTTCCACGGCTACCAGGCACGCGGTGGAACCATGGAGCCGATGCTCATCTACGGCTGCCAGGCGGTGCTTACCCGCCAGCGGACCCAGCAATTGAAGGAACAGACGGATCTCATGACGGGCAGGTGACGCCCCCTCCGGCTGTTTCAACAGGTAGTTTTCAGAAGGTTCATTCATGCCCCACAGGATTTCCCGCGCTGCCTACGCCTCCATGTTCGGTCCGACGGTCGGCGACAAGGTGCGGCTTGCCGATACGGAACTCTTCATCGAGGTGGAGAAGGATTTCACCACCTATGGCGAGGAGGTGAAGTTCGGAGGCGGCAAGGTAATCCGCGACGGCATGGGGCAGAGCCAGGCGACGCGCGCGGAAGGCGCCGTCGACACGGTAATCACCAATGCGCTGATCGTCGACCATACGGGCATCTACAAGGCGGACGTCGGCCTCAAGGACGGGCGCATCCACGGGATCGGCAAGGCCGGCAATCCGGATACGCAGCCGGGCGTGACGATCATTGTCGG
>JAEZHO010000467.1 GCA_023416545.1 Pseudomonadota bacterium | reverse complement strand
CCGCTACACAGGGCTCTTCAGATACGGTCATTCGAAAGGCGCCGCCGAACTGGCGGGGGGCCGTCAAGGAAGCGAACTCTGTCGACGCGACTGAGGAGGAGCGCAAGCTGAAGAAAAAAATTGATGAGGCCACGGACCTCCCGCAGAACGGCTCCGCCTAATCTCCTCGTCGGCAACCCAGCCAGCCTTGGGCGTGCCTCTCGCGCTCAGGGCACAGGCAACATATCGCATAAGTAGCCAGCAAATTATTCAGTCATCCAGCCGATACATCCAAGCGTAATGCCTGTGTGGACCAACCGCGAACCCGAAGGAGATCACGGTGAGCGTAACCACCATCTACGGAAGTGAACCGCGCCGGGTTTGCCGGAGGCCGTATCGTTTGAGCTATGCGGCCATGGCTGCTTCGTCCAGCATGGCGTAGTAGCGGTCTTCAGCTTCGGCTGGCGGTATATTTCCGATTGGCTCGAGAAGTCGTCGGTGGTTGAACCAGTCGACCCATTCAAGAGTGGCGAACTCCACCGCTTCGAAGCTCCTCCATGGTCCACGCCGATGGATGACCTCGGCCTTGTAGAGACCATTGATCGTTTCGGCGAGGGCGTTGTCGTAACTGTCGCCGACGCTTCCGACCGAAGGCTCGATGCCAGCTTCTGCCAATCGCTCGGAATAGCGAATGGACACGTATTGAACGCCGCGGTCCGAGTGATGCACGAGGCCGCCACCATGAGCGGGACGCCGATCATGAAGTGCTTGCTCCAGGGCATCGAGGACAAAGCCTGCATGCGCCCTCCGGCTCGCCCGCCATCCAACGATGCGACGAGCGAAGACGTCGATGACAAAGGCCACGTAGACAAAACCCTGCCAAGTGGCGACATAGGTGAAGTCCGAAACCCACAGCCTGTTGGGTGCTGGGGCTTTGAACTGACGGTTCACCCGGTCAAGCGGGCTCGGAGCCGTCTTGTCCGAGAACGTCGTGCGGAGCGGCTTCCCACGAATGATGCCCTGCAGGCTCATCGATCTCATAAGCCTGGCGACGGTGCAGCGGGCGACGTCAAAGCCTTCACGCTTCAATTGCCGCCAGACCTTGCGAACGCCATAAACGCGGAAGTTCTCCTCGAAGACACGGCGTATCTCGATCTTCAGGCCGATATCGCTGCGGGCGCGGATCGACAAGCGATCCACGTCCAGGCGTTTAGCGACATTCTCGTAGTAGGTTGACGGGGCGATCGGCAGCAGTCTGCAGATCGGCTCGACCCCGAACACACCACGGTGTTCGTCGATGAACGAAATCATCGCTTGAAGGGGCGGTCGAGCTCCGCCATGGCGAAATAGGCCGAAGCTTTGCGCAGAATCTCGTTGGCCTGGCGAAGCTCGCGATTCTCCCGCTCAAGAGCCTTCATCCTCTCGGCTACATCGCTCGGCAGGCCTGCTCGCTTGCCGCTGTCGACCTCGGTCTTCTTGACCCACTCGTGCAGTGTGGCTGGCGAGCAGCCTATCTTGGCAGCGATAGATGAAACGGCAGCCCAGCGTGATGGATGCTCGGCTTCGTGGTCCAGCACCATCCGGATGGCACGGTTACGGACTTCAGGTGAAAACTTGTTCGTTGTCTTGCTCATGATGGCTCCACTCTCTCAGAAGTTGGAGCCTCCGGCAAAGCCGGCGCGGTTCAAAGGGATTTCCGCAGCGCCTTTATCAGTGTCGATGGCCAGAGTTCATTTCTCCTGTTCGACCAGGCTGACGCGGAGGCTCTCGAACTTTGCGTTCAGCACCTGGCAGACGAACCCGCGCACACCCGCATCGACTTCTACCGAAACCTCCTGAACCACCAGCCCCTTCGCGGTGTCGATGGCTTCTTGGCGAAGCTCGTCAAACCATGAGAGGTCTTCCGCACCCTCACGTTGAGCGAGCTTCAAAATGGCTATTTCCAAGACGTCCTGAAGTGCCGGCGCCATGGCGCCAAGATATGCCTCCGCGTTGCTGTCAAACGACCGAATATCCATAAAAACTTGTTCCCAAATCTGTCGAGCAAATTCTTCTGGAATGCAACTAAGCAGGATTGGAGAACTTTCGAAGTAAACTTTTCGAGCGCCTTCAGTGACGGCCTCCAGATGCTTGCGCATGGCCCGGAGAGCCCACCCGAACTTCAGATCCTTCTTCGGCTCCAGTTCGGACCAGAACTCATGGATGAAGCCTTCCAGCGTCCGGCAGCGCGCCCGATGCGCTCGGCATCCTTGGCAATCCGCTCAGCGCTTCGTCTCCTCCGTAGAGGGTCTGTCAATGCGACCGCGGACACGGTGACAAGCGCCCAAGGGGAGAGCGCGAGAGCCAGCCCAGCGATGCAAGCTGTCGTCGGCACCTTCAAAAATGAACTTCGACATTCCGGTCTCCACGAACATAGTCGGGGAGTTCGAAACTCTCGTATAGGAGAGCGCCCACGCCTTTCGGTTTCACCCTGAACATGCGCGTGGGCCTCCCCGACCATGAGACCGAAGAGTGTAGTAGACCGCTGTACGAGGGGTTTCGACGTCCACTACCCATATCTACGGCAAGCATATGCACGGCAAACGCGGGTTAGCAAGACCGGTGAACCAGCGTGATCTCGCGGCAGCAGCGTGACGTCAATCGGTCGCCCGACCCCGTTCTAAAGCTAACGGTAGTCGCGTCCTGGCCGGCTTGTGACAGGACCGGTGCAATTCGCCCATCCATTTCGAGGTGCGGGACCGAGGCGCGCCCCTAGATGGCGCCGGTCTTCAGCGCGATCCACAGCGGAACCGCGGTGACCCCGATTGTTGCCGCGAATGCAATAGCTAGCCGGAGCATTGAATTCCGCTTGGCGCGGACAGGATCCCACTCGTAACCCATGGTGCTTCCCCCTGCTTCCCGTGAAGTGAAGCATCGGCGCGGGATCGAGTCGAGTGCATTAAAGCAACACCTAAAACAGGAAACTTTCGAGGCGATAAAGAGAAGCCCGACACGGTACTGCCGGGCTTCTCCCACCAGTTGCTCGCTGGGGGTCAGTGAGCGTCTTGTTGATATCCGCCGAATTCCTTCCCGTTGCTTAACGGGCACGTCCCCAGAAATCACAACATCAGGAGATATCCCATGACGAACGCGCCAAGCGGTGCGGGCGACCGCTATTACGTCTACCGCCCGATGCTCGACCTGATCGGTTTCACCGAGGGAACGGACAAGGGTGACGGCTACAACGAGACGCTTGCCTATGGCGCCTATACCGGCGGCGATGTCGATCTCGTCTCGATGACGCTGAAGGAGCTTGACGCGCTTCAGACGAAGATGCTCCAGCATCCGAAGAACAAGTGGAAGTCCTCGGCCGCCGGTCGCTACCAGATCGTTCGCACCACCGCGCGGGATATCCGCAAGAAGCTGCCGAAGCGGTACCCGCTCACCCGCAAGTTCGACCAGGACTGCCAGGACGAGATGGCCTGCTACCTGCTCGGCGTCCGCGGGATCGTTCCAAAACAGTTAATCCGCATCGCAGAAGGGCACCGGGACGAATGGACAGGAACGATGATATGCAACTCCCCAAGAGAGACAGAGAATTCCGGTGGAACCTCAACACGATCATCCAGCTCGTGACGCTTGCCGTCCTCGTCATAGGCGGCGTGACGGTGTGGGTGAATACCCGGCGCGATGTGGAGGAAATGAAAGTCTGGATCACCCAGCACGAAGTGATGCACAAGGAACGGCTGGCCGAGGTCAAGATGATCGAAGCCGCGTACAACGAGCGCATTCGGGCCGGGGAGGTAAGGGACAACGACTTCGACCGGAAACTTGACAGCATCTCCTACCGTCTCACGGTGACTGAGCAATCGGCCGTTTCGATTACCTCTTCGCTCAAGGAACTTCAGCAGGTGTTCAACAAACAGGCCGGCGATCTGCAGGTAGTGCGCGAGATACTGCAGCGTATGGAGGCGCAACAGAAGCAGGTGGGACGCTAGCGATATGCTCTCGGCTTACCTCCGTCTGGATTTCAATCGTGATCAATGCCCAAGGGGCTACGGATCAACTGGTCGCCAAGTCTACACGAGGTTGGCTTGATCTGCGGCCAGAAGCTGATCGACTTCTTCTTGAGGGACGGAATACGCTTCGGTGCGTCCGCCTAATGTCAACATAAACGTCAGAGTCCGGTGATAGGCTTCCCCAACAACATCGAGCGGTTCTTCCCCGACATGTACCTCGAACGTCCCCGGTGGATGCTTGGCCTCCATGCCGGGAAATTGGAAGGGATAGTGAAAGGTGACATGGTTGACATAGCATCGCATGGCAAATCTTTCTCCGTAGAGAGCTGATGGCGCCTAAAGCAAATCCAGGAAGACAATATAAAGGATGAAGCTTGTGGAGAGGACGATAGCCGATATCCGCAGCGGGGCATGGCCCCACCAGATGTGTTTCGATCTTGATACTGCTGGGATGGAGGCGGAAGACATCGCGTCCTCCTTCGCTTGGGGCTGGGGCATCAG
>JAEZHO010000455.1 GCA_023416545.1 Pseudomonadota bacterium | reverse complement strand
GTGCTCAAGGTTCGGGACGTTCAATTTCCCTGACTGCGGACGAAGAGGCGAGCAGGTGAGGCGATGCGGGTTCCTCGCCCTCGACAAGTGGCTTCAGGCGCATCAGGCGCGGCTTCAACGTGCGTTCGAACGCTTCGGACCTCCCGATATAGACGATTGCAGTATCGTTCAGTTCCGCCAGTATTGCGGCGAGTTCCAGCTGCACGTCGGATTCCAGGCCTTCGAGGAAGTCGTCCAGGATGAGCCAGCGGGGCTCGATCACCAGGAGATTTGCCAGCCGCAGGCGCGCCCGATCTTCCTCCGACAATTTCCGATCCCAGCGCTCCGTCAGGTCAAGCGCCGCCACCAGCGGGGAGAGACCGACCCGCTCAAGAACGTCGTGAAAACGCTCGTCTTCGATCTGTCCCGGGTCGAGGGGAAACGCGATCACATCGCGCAGGCTTGCATGCGGCAGGTAGCCCTGCTGCGGCATGAAGACGACCCGTCCCTCGGTCGGCAGGGCGATCTCGCCCTTTCCCCATGGCCAGATGCCGGCAAGCGCCTCGAACAGCAATCGTCGGTTGGCACCGACATCTCCGTTTGTCATGACGCGCTCGCCTGCAAGGATCGTTTCTTCGTTCGGCAGGCGCAGTCCTTGGTTGTGGGCCGTTCCGGGCTTCGACGTGTAGAGTTCCACTCCCCGCATGACCAGTCGATCCTGCTCGGTGCGCGGATAGCGCAGGCCTCCGCCTCCGGGATCTTTGTCAAGGGACAGCAGTACCTTGCGGAAGGTCGAAACCCGCATCAGCGTCGCCTTCCAGTCGGCGATCTGGCGGAAGTTGTCGACGTACCAGCGCAACGCGCCATAGACTTGGTTGAATGCGCCGACGGCCATCATCAGTCCGCCGAACGTGAGGTTGCCCGCGAAATAGACGGGGGCGGCGATCAGGATCGGGGCAACAGTGGAGAGCCATCCGAAACCCGCGGAGACCCAGGTGAGATCCGTATATCCCCGCGTCAGCTTGCGGATGACGTTAAGAACCACGGTGATGTTGTTCTGTACCCGCCCCCGTTCGCTTTCCTCTCCACGGGCAAGCGTGATCGCGCGAATATTCTCGTTCGTGCGCATCAGGGCGAAGCGAAGTTCGGCCTCCTTGGCGTAACGTTCGGCGTTCAGATCCGGCAAACGTCTGCCGACGATATTGCTCAGGAGCGACGCCAGCCCCGCATAGGCGAGTGCGGCCCAGACCATATATCCCGGGATAGTGATCTTCTCGCCGTTGAAGTTGAAGCTGAATGTCTCCGATATCGACCAGAGAACGCCGATGAAGCTGACCAGCAGGATGGTCGCGCTGACCAGCCCAATGGCGAGCGAGGTGGTCAGTTCCGAGAGGTTTCGGGCGTCCTCGTGGAGCCGCTGGTCCGGGTTGACGCCCATTGTCCGCACATGGAGGAGCTTCAGGGCGCGCTGGGGCTTTAGCCACTCGTTCACCAGATCACGCGCCAGCCCCTCTCGCATGTAGAGCGCGGTGATCTGATTGAGATAGGTCTGGACGACGTTCAGCAGGAGAAGCGAGCTGCCAATGACTGCAAAGACGCCGAGCTGGACAATGAAGGCATCCAGATCGCGCCTTTCGATCGCGTTGTAGAAAGGCACGTTCCACTGATTCAGACGGTATTGAGCGTACACGGTCGTAAGGATGACCGCCAGTAGCGTGACTGCGAGTGCGAGGATGCGGTTTCGGGAGGGAGTTCGCCAGAGAGCGGCCGCCATGAAGGCGATCTGCTTTGAGAAGGACAACCCATGAGCTTGGGCTTCATCGGTCGAGTCATGAATGGTCAGTTCTTCTGTCGTCATGCCGGACGCCGCCTCTTCGCCGCCTATCTCTATAGCCGATCCTCGGTTACTAGGCATTGAAGCAGATAAAGATCCGGCACCCGCCGGCCTGGGTGCAGGCAGCATGACGAAGAAAAAGCAGAAACAAAGGCCAGACGGTGAGAACGGCGATGGGGAAGGCCGGCGCGGGTCCATGCGGTCGCCCTTGCACAAGCTCCGCAAGGCGTGGAGGAGAGCATCCGAAAAGGAGCGAGGCGAGTTCCTTGAGGAGGCCGGGCTGGCCGCCGCTCAAGCGGACAGCGTGCGTTCACCCGCGGACGGCGAGCGGCGCATGATCGCCAATGGCCGCTACCTTTTGCCAAGCACCGTGACGCGCATCGAGGCCATCATGATCCGGCGTGGCCTGGCACCCGGCGCCCTGATGGACGAACTCGGCTTCCCGGGAGAAGGAAAAGACCTTGTTCGCGCCCTCGCTAAAGGCCGGAGCCTCAGGCTCCGGGTCATCGCGTCCATGGACGAGTGGCTGACCGCGCAGGAGGCCGGCACGAGGATGGCGGGCGAGAAACCGCAGATAGATCGAAAGTAGTCTTGAAATGCGCGCTCGCGGGGACAGATAGCTCGCCATGTATCGGATGCCGGGAGCGGCAAAGCATTGAATACAGGCAAGCGGCGATGAATGTGCTGGTTCTGGAAGACGACGTTCTCCTCGCGATGGACGTCGAGGATTACCTTGTCGAGCAGGGCCACGAGGTAATTGGTCCCTTCGCGCGCATCCCGCAGGCGCTTGCCGCCATCCGGGAAAGCGCGATCGACGGCGCGATCCTCGATCTCAATCTGAACGGGGAGCTTTCCTTTCCCGTGATCGAGGCGCTGCAGGAGCTTGAGATCCCGCTGATCGTCTGCAGCGGCTACGCGGAGCTTCCTGAACTCAAGACGAAGCTTGCCGGCCTTCCCCTGATCGCGAAGCCCTGGAGGCCTCAGAAGCTGTCAAAGCTGATGGATGAGCATTTTCCGCCGTTTGCGGAGCGGCGAGCCGCCAGCAGCTGACGTCTCTCACTATTCCTGAAGGCTTGCCACGGGGATACGGATGTCGCAAAGCAGCCCGGTATCGGGATATTCGAGGCGTACTTCGCCGTCCAGTTCGTAACGCACGCTCCTCTCGACGAGGGTCATGCCGAAGCCCGCCTCTTCCGGGACGTGGACGGGGGGGCCGCCCCTTTCCTGCCAGCGCAGGGTCAATACGTTGCTCTGATCCGTCTGCCAGAAGATATCAACGGTGCCTCGCTCGTTGGAGAGCGACCCGTGCTTGACGGCGTTGGTGGCCAGTTCATTCAGGACCATGCTCAGCGCGAGGGCTGCCTTCGGCGTCAGCAACGTCAACGGCCCCGCTTCGATCCTGATGCGCCGGGTGCCGTGATCCTGAGGAGCAAGCGTCCGCCGGACGACCTCCAGCAGCTCCGCCTCGTTCCAGTTCGTCTCGAACAGGAGGGCGTGCGCATCGGCGAGTGCCCGCAGCCGGCCGAGCAGGTTATCGACGTAGTCATCGAGGGAGGAACTCGTCTTCACCGTGCGCCGGACGAGCG
>JAEZHO010000438.1 GCA_023416545.1 Pseudomonadota bacterium | reverse complement strand
GGCTCCGCCGATAAGGACGGGAAGCAGGATTGCCGTCATGATGCCGAAATTGCCGCCGCGGTCGTTCAGGAGCCGCAAGAAATTCTGCCACGCCATCATCTTCCCACCCGCTCGTACAGCCGAACTTACGGACGTTGGTAGCAAAAAGTCGTGGAGGAAGGCCTAAGCGAAAGCCTTGCATTTTAAGCGATGGCTACGGGCGCACACGGCCCGGCCGCTGGCCGGGCGTTATCTCAGGGCAGGGTCAGTCAGGTCGGCGGTGCGGCCTGCCTCAGCTGCGGCCGAATTCGTCGACGATGCGGATGATGTCGTCCTCGCCGAGATAGGAGCCGGTCTGCACCTCGATCATCTCGAGCATGATCTTGCCCGGGTTTGCGAGGCGATGGACCTCTCCCTGCGGGATGTAGACGCTTTCGTTCTCGCGCACCGTCTTCACCTGGTCACCGACGGTGACCTCGGCCGTGCCCTTCACGCAGATCCAATGCTCGGAGCGGTGATGGTGCTTCTGCAGCGAGAGCTTCTTGCCCGGCGAGACAAAGAGGCGTTTCACCTGGAACCGGTCGCCGTTGAGGATGGAGGTGTAGCCGCCCCAGGGCCGGTAGGAAGTGGGGTGGGTTTCGGTGAGCCCGGCGCTTGCCGGGGAGGCGGCAAGCTGCTTGACCATGCGGCCGACGTTCTGGCTGTCCTCCAGCCTGCCCACGTAGACGGCATCCTCGCTGGCGACGACGACGACGTTTTCCAGGCCCTGCACGGCCAGATGGCTGGTGCGGGACATGACGAGCGAGTTTCGGGTATCCATCAGCGTCGCGTTGCCGGAGACGACATTGCCGGCCTCGTCGCTGGTGCCGAGCTTCCAGACCGCGTCCCAACTGCCGAGATCGGACCAGGTGAAGGAGGAGGGGACCACCGCCGCATTCGAGGTCTTTTCCATGATCGCGTAGTCGATCGAGATGTCCGGGCTCCTCGCGAAGGCTTCGGCATCCAGACGGACGAAGTCGAGATCGGTGACCGCCCGGGCGACCGCCTCGCGGGCTGCCGAGGCAACCTCCGGCGCGTAGGCTTCCATCTCTTCCATCACCTGGCCTGCGGTGAACATGAAGATGCCGGAGTTCCAGTAATAGCCGCCTTCGGCGAGCATGCGCTCGGCCTCCTTCAGCGGCGGCTTCTCAACGAAGCGGCGGACCGCATGGGTGCCGGGGGCGATCTGATCGCCTGCCTCGATATAGCCGTAGCCGGTGGAGGGCTCCGTCGGGTCGATCCCGAAGGTCACGAGCCTGCCGCCGATCGCCGCATCGCGGGCGGCCCGGATGGCGTCGAAATAGCGCTGGTCGGCAACGATCTCGTGGTCGGAGGCGAGCACCTGCATGACGGCGTCCGGCCCGTGGCGCTCGATGACGAGGGCGGCGGCCGCGGCAATTGCTGCCGCCGTGTTGCGGGGGGTCGGCTCCAGCAGCGTGGCGGCGAGCGGCATGCCAAGCTCGCGGGCCTGCTCGGCCACCATGAAGCGGAAATCCTCGTTGGTGACGACGATCGGCGGCTCGTAGAGCGCCGGATCCGCGAGGCGCGTCATCGTCGCCTGGAAGAGGGTCCGGTCACCGATGAACCGGATGAATTGCTTGGGGGCGCTTGCCCGCGAGAGCGGCCACAGGCGCGTTCCCCTTCCGCCCGCCATGATCACGGGAATGATCTTCTGAGTCATGTCCGTCCTTGAAATCATCCGCCAACGCGCAAACTGTCCTCTTGCGTCTTCTAGCGGCTGTTTCCGGAGAAGCAAGGGAGCCTTGGAGCGGTAAGCATCGACCACCCTCGGATTTCCCGGGTTTACGGGTGCCTGGCGGCAGGAGGAAGAGATGATGGACGTGTCAGACGAAGCCGGCAGGGATGGCGCCGAGGTGGGGCGCTGCGCGGTCTGCGGCCGGAAGCTTCCCCTGAAGGAGCTGCACGAGATCGAGCAGTTGAGGCCGGCGCTTCGGGCGCTCATCGCCGAGAGCGTGGAGGATATCGGCGATCAGTCGCTGATCTGCGAACCCGACCTTTCCCGCTACCGGCGGCTCTATGTGGAAAAGCTGCTGAACGACGAGCGGGGCGAGCTTTCCGAGCTGGACCGGCGGGTGGTCGAGAATTTCGTCGCGGGTGCCTCGACGGTGCAATCGAGCGCCGACATGGCGCTGGAGGGAGAGCGGACGCTGGGCGAGAAGGCATCCGACGCGGTGGCGACCTTCGGCGGCTCCTGGGGCTTCATCATCGTGTCCTGCGTCATCCTCGTCGCGTGGATGAGCGTCAACGTGTCGGGGCTGTTCGCCGACCCGTTCGATCCCTATCCCTTCATCCTTCTCAATCTGGCGCTTTCCTGCCTTGCCGCGCTGCAGGCGCCGATCATCATGATGAGCCAGAAGCGCCAGGAGGCGAAGGACAGGCAGCGGGCGGAGAGCGACTACATGATCAACCTGCGCGCCGAAATGGAAATCCGACAGCTGCACGAGAAGATCGACCATCAGATGGCGCAGCAGTGGGAGCGCCTTGCCGAACTGCAGCAGATCCAGATCGAGTTGCTGGAGCGGAACGGCGGCTCGCCGGGCGAGCGGCGGTGCCGCCCGCCGGCATCGGCCCGGCGTGAGGCAAAGGCCTCATGCCATGAGGCGGCGCCCTCATAAGCCCCCACTTCCGCCGACGATCGCCAGAATCAACAAGACGACGAAGACAACCAGCGCCAGGACGAAGAGCACCTTGGCGATCGATGCGGTTGCCGCAGAGACGCCCGAGAAGCCGAGAAAGCCTGCGACAATCGAGATGACGAGAA
>JAEZHO010000272.1 GCA_023416545.1 Pseudomonadota bacterium | reverse complement strand
CCCCACCTTGGCGAGAAGCGCCTTCGTCCGCTCATGGACCGCGGACCGGTCTATGACGCCGAAGCGCGACGGCGGATTGGACAGGAAGATGTTCTCCGCGATGGACATCAGCGGAATGAGGGCGAGTTCCTGGTGGATGATGATTATGCCGAGCGCCTCGGAATCGTTGATGTCGCGGAACTCCCGCTCCTGCCCGCCGAACAGGATCGTGCCCTCGTAGCTGCCATGGGGATAGACCCCCGACAGGACCTTCATGAGCGTCGACTTGCCGGCGCCGTTTTCCCCGACGAGCGCATGGATCTCGCCTTCGCGCACGGTGAAGCTGACATCGGAAAGCGCCTTGACGGCGCCGAAGGACTTGGAGATGCCGCGCATCTCCAGAATTGGCGGCTGGTCGGCCGAAACCACGGGTGCAAGCATCCGCATACTCCGTCTTGAGATGCGAAGGCGCCGGCAATCGCCGGCGCCTTCCGATGCCTTACTGGATCTGGTCTTCGGTGTAGTAACCGCTGTCGACCAGGACCTGCTTCCAGTTGTCCTTGTTCACGACGACGGGCTTCAGGAGGTAGGACGGCACGACCTTGACGCCGTTGTCGTAGGTCTTGGTGTCGTTGACCTGCGGCTCCTTGCCGCCCATCACGGCGTCGACCATGTCGACCGTGACCTTCGCAAGCTCGCGGGTATCCTTGAAGATCGTCGAGTACTGCTCGCCGGCAAGGATCGACTTCACCGAAGGCACTTCCGCATCCTGGCCGGACACGATCGGCATCGGCATGTCGCCGCTGCCGTAGCCGACGCCCTTCAGCGACGACAGTATGCCGATGGAGATGCCGTCATAGGGCGACAGCACCGCGTCGAGACGCTTGTCCGCATAGGTGGAGCTCAACAGGGCGTCCATGCGGGCCTGGGCGGTGGCACCGTCCCAGCGAAGGGTGGCGACCTTGTCCATGCCGGTTTGGCCGCTGCCGACAACGAGTTCGCCGCTGTCGATCATCGGCTGCAGCACGCTCATGGCGCCGTCGTAGAAGAAGTAGGCGTTGTTGTCGTCCGGCGAACCGCCGAAGAGCTCGATATTGTAGGGGCCTTCCTTGCCGCTGGCCTTGAGCCCGTCCACGAGCGACTGGGCCTGCTGGACGCCCACCTGGAAGTTGTCGAACGTCGCGTAGTAGTCGACGTTCGGGCTGTCGCGGATGAGGCGGTCATAGGCGATCACCTTGATCCCCTGGTCCGCGGCCTGCTGCAGCACGTCGGAAAGCGTGGTGCCGTCGATCGAGGCGATGACCAGCACCTTGGCGCCCTTCACGATCATGTTCTCGATCTGCGAAAGCTGGTTCGGCACGTCGTCTTCCGCATACTGCAGGTCGGTGTCGTAACCGCGCTCCTGCAGCACCTTCACCATGTTGTCGCCGTCCGCGATCCAACGCGCGGAAGACTTGGTCGGCATTGCGACGCCGACGAGGCCCTTGTCCTGTGCGGACGCGGGTGCGGCGAATGCCATCGACGCCAGCATCGCGGCTGTCGTCAGGTACTTGATGAGTTTCATGTCTGCTCCTCCTAAGCAACGGGCTTCACGCCCCAGATGAAAAGGCGGAGGCCTCCTGCCTCCGCCTCATGAACTCAGTGGTTGTCGCGCGGAATGCCTTCCGTCTGCGCGATCCGCTGGTATTTCACGGCCGGTTCGAGAACCGCGCCGGATTCCATTTGACCGACAAAGGTCCGTTGGATTTCCTGCCAGGGCGTCTGGTGTTTCGGATAGTGGTAGCCGCCCTGCGCCTCGAGCTCCCGGCGACGTTCCGCCAGTTCCTCGTCGGAAATCAGGATGTCTGCCGTGCCGCGGCCGACGTCGATGCGCACGCGGTCGCCCGTCTTCAGAAGCGCCAGGCCGCCGCCGGCCGCCGCCTCGGGCGAAGCGTTGAGGATGGACGGGCTGCCCGACGTCCCGGACTGGCGGCCGTCGCCGATGCAGGGAAGCGAGGTGATCCCCTGTTTCAGGAGATAGTCGGGCGCCCGCATGTTGACGACTTCGGCCGCACCCGGATAGCCGATCGGCCCGGCCCCGCGCATGAACAGGATGGAGTATGCGTCGATGGCAAGTGCCGGGTCGTCGATATGCTTGTGGTAGTCCTCCGGCCCGTCGAACACCACGGCGCGGCCTTCGAAGGCATCCGGGTCTTCGGGGTTCGAGAGATAGCGGTCGCGGAATTCCGGCGAGATGACGCTGGTCTTCATGATCGCCGACGAGAACAGGTTGCCGCGCAGCACGCGGAAGCCGGCGCGCTCCTTGAGCGGCGCGTCGTAAGGACGGATGACCTTTTCGTCCTCGATGATCGCGCCCCTGCAGTTCTCGCCGATCGTCTTGCCGTTGACCGTCAGGGCATCCTCGTGGATCAGGCCCTGCTGCATGAGCTGGTTGACCACGGCCGGCACGCCGCCGGCATGATAGTAGTCCTCGCCAAGATACTCGCCGGCCGGCTGCAGGTTGACGAGCAGCGGTACGTCCTCGCCATAGGTCTGCCAGTCGTCGACCGTCAGCTCAACGCCCATGTGACGCGCAAGTCCGTTCAGGTGGATCGGCGCGTTGGTGGAGCCGCCGATCGCCGAGTTGACGCGGATGGCATTGATGAAGGCTTCGCGGGTCATGATGTCGGAGGGCTTGAGGTCCTCCTTCACCATCTCGACGATCCGCAGCCCCGTCAGGTAGGAAACCTCCTGCCGGTCGCGATAGGGTGCGGGAATCGCGGCGGAGCCGGGAAGCTGCATGCCGAGCGCCTCGGCCAGCGAATTCATCGTGGTCGCCGTACCCATCGTGTTGCAGTAGCCGGTGGACGGCGCCGAGGAGGCGACCAGCTTCACGAAGCCGGCATAGTCGATCTCGCCCTTGGCCAGCAGTTCGCGGGCCTTCCAGACGATGGTGCCGGATCCGGTCCGCTCGCCGCGGAACCAGCCGTTCAGCATCGGGCCGACCGAGAGCGCGATCGACGGAATGTTGACGGTGGCCGCCGCCATCAGACAGGCCGGCGTGGTCTTGTCGCAGCCGATCGTCAGCACGACACCGTCGAGCGGGTAGCCGTAGAGGACCTCCACGAGACCCAGATAGGCGAGGTTGCGGTCGAGGCCGGCCGTCGGGCGCTTGCCCGTTTCCTGGATCGGATGGACCGGGAACTCGATCGCGATGCCGCCCGCTTCCCGGATGCCTTCGCGCAGGCGCTTGGCAAGTTCCAGGTGATGGCGGTTGCACGGCGAAAGGTCGGAGCCCGTCTGGGCGATGCCGATGATCGGTCGGTCCGACTGCAGTTCCGCCTGGCTGAGGCCGAAGTTCATGTAGCGCTCGAGATAGAGAGCCGTCATGTCGGCATTGGCCGGGTTGTCGAACCAGGCGCGCGAGCGCAGCTTGCGCACCTCCCCGCGGCGGTGATCCGTTTCGGCGATCTCGGTTGACGGCAGGTTTTCTGAATTGCTCATGTTCTTCTTCTCATGCGTGAAATAAGGGACGGACGGTCAAAAGGCCGTCAGTCCTCGAAAGCTTCGACACCCGTGCGCCGCCCCAGCATGAATGCGTCGGCGAC
>JAEZHO010000346.1 GCA_023416545.1 Pseudomonadota bacterium | reverse complement strand
ACCTCCTCGCAGCGAGAGTTGCTGAAACGGATGGATTTCGCCCAGATGTCGGCGGCGGAGCTCGCCATGGCGCGCCGTGAGATCGCCCGTCTCGTCATGCCGTTCAGCGAGTACCCGACCCGGCGTTACCGGCGCGCGGGCTCCGGCAACCGCGTCGATCCGCGGATGACGATGCGCCATGCGATGCGCAGCGGCGGGGACCTGATCCTGCCACGCTTCCGCAAGCGCAAGGTCCTGCCTCCCCCGCTGGTGGTTCTCGCCGACATTTCCGGTTCCATGAGCCAATACACGCGGATCTTCCTGCATTTCCTCCACGCCCTGTCGGAGCGGCGCGAGCGGCTCCACATCTTCCTTTTCGGCACGAGGCTGACGAACGTGACCCGGCATCTTCGCCGCCGCGACCCCGACGAAGCTGTCGCCGCATGTGCGGATGCAGTTCCCGACTGGTCCGGTGGCACCCGCATCGGAGCGACGCTCGGCGAATTCAACCGTCTCTGGTCGCGGCGCGTTCTCGGCCAGGGCGCGGTGGTCCTGCTCATTACGGACGGGCTCGAGCGCGAGGGGATCGAGGACCTGGAAAGAGAGACGGATCGGCTGCACAGGTCCTGTCGCCGGCTGGTCTGGCTCAATCCGTTGCTCCGGTTCGACGGGTTCGAGGCGCGGGCGCGCGGGGTCAGGGCGATCCTGCCGCATGTCGACGAGCTTCTTCCGGTCCATAACCTCCAATCCGTCGCAGATCTCGCCCGGTCACTGGGTGGAGACAGTTCCCGAAACGGCGATCCCCGCCGTCTCATGTCTGGAGGAGCCGCACCATGAACGACGTCGAGCAGCTTGATCCGCTTGCCACCGCCGAGCGCTGGAACGCGGAGGGTCGTCCGGTCGCCATCGCCACCGTCATCCAGACCTGGGGCTCGGCACCGCGTCCGGCCGGAAGCCACCTTGTCGTCGATGGTGACGGCAATTTCGAGGGGTCCGTCTCCGGGGGATGCGTGGAGGGCGCGGTCATCGGAGAGGCGCTGGAGGTCATCGCGACCGGGCACGCGAAATTGCTGGAATTCGGGGTCGCCGACGAGACGGCATGGCGCGTCGGGCTTTCCTGCGGCGGAACGATCCGCATTCACGTCGAGAGGCTTGCCTGATGCGTACGGAGACGCTCCACGCGCTCAACCTCGCGCGACGGGAACGGGAGGCGGTAATCCTCGTCACGGACCTCGACGGCCAGGGCGAACAGGTCATCCTGGAGGGACAGGCCGTCGCCGGGTCGCTCGGAGATGCGGTATCGGCGGCCTTCCGCAGCGGCCGAAGCAGCGTGGTCGACGTTGCGGGCCGGGAACTCTTCCTCAACGTCTACCTGCCGCCGCCGCGCATCGTCGTCGTCGGGGCAGTGCATATCAGCCAGGCCTTGTCCCGGCTGGCGCCCGTTGCGGGTTATGACCTGACGATCATCGATCCGCGTACGGCCTTTGCGACGGACGAACGCTTCGCGGGCGTCGACCTGGTGGCGGACTGGCCGGAGGACGTGCTCGCCGCACGGCCGCTGGATGCCTATACGGCGGTTGCCGTCGTGACGCATGATCCCAAGATCGACGACATTCCCCTCGTCGAGGCGTTGAAGCGGAATTGTTTCTATGTCGGCGCGCTCGGGAGCCGCAAGACCCACGCCCAGCGGGTGGAGCGCCTGCGGCGGCAGGGACTGACCGACGAGCAGATCGGACGAATCTCGGCCCCGATCGGCCTCGACATCGGCGCCGCCAACCCGGCCGAAATCGCCGTGGCGATCCTGGCTGAGATCATCCAGGCCTTCCGCCAGCGCAACCTCGTGCCCGGAGCCTGACGTGCAGTTCGGACGGGTTCCCATTACGAGCGCCGAAGGATGCATCCTCGCCCACAGCCTCCGGCTCTCCACCGGGCGCGTGCCGAAGGGAACGATCCTGACGGCGGATCACATCCGGGCTCTCGCCCAGGAAGGATTCGAAGACGTCACGGCGGCGCGCCTCGAACCGGGCGACACGCTCGAGGACGATGCGGCGACCGCGATCGCCGAGGCGCTCGACACGCCTCATACGCGTCGCTCGGAGGCGGCGACCGGCCGGGTGAACATCTACGCGACCGAAAACGGCCTCTTCCTCGCCGATCGCGCCAGGGTCGATTCGCTGAACCGCGTCGATCCCCGCATCACGCTCGCGACGATCGCCGACCACACGGCGGTCGCTGCGGGCACCATGGTCGCGACGGTGAAGATCATTCCGCTCGCGGTCGCCTCCGCCAAGGTCGAGGCTGCAGCCCGGCTCGTCCGGCAATCGGATTTATTTTCCCTGAAGCCCTATCGGCCGCATCGCGTCGTCCTGGTCGCCACGGCCCTTCCTTCGTTGAAATCGTCGGTCATGGACCGTACAGCCAGGCTTCTGGCACAGCGGCTGGAGCCGTCTGGAAGCAGGCTCTGCCGGGAGAAACGCGTGGCCCATGATACGGACGATCTGGCCGCCGCACTCCGGGACGTGACTGCGCCGCAGGGCGAGCGCCCGGATCTCGTCGTCATCTTCGGTGCCTCGGCCGTCGTCGATCCGGGCGACGTCATCCCCGCGGCCATTCGTGCATGCGGGGGGTCGGTTGACCAGGTCGGAATGCCGGTAGATCCCGGCAACCTCCTGGTGCTCGGCGCGATCGGGGACATCCCGGTGATCGGAGCGCCCGGGTGCGCGCGCTCGCCGAAGGAAAACGGCTTCGACTGGATACTGAACCGCATCCTTGCCGGGGAACGTCCCACGTCCTTCGACATCAGC
>JAEZHO010000327.1 GCA_023416545.1 Pseudomonadota bacterium | reverse complement strand
CGATGGTAAGCCTTGCCGAGGAAGGCATGACGATGATCTGCGTCACCCACGAAATGGGCTTCGCCCGCCAGGTCGCCAACCGCGTCATCTTCATGGACCAGGGCCAGATCGTCGAGCAGAACGCCCCCGCGGAATTCTTCGACAATCCGCAGCACGAGCGCACCAAGCTCTTCCTGAGCCAGATCCTGCACTAGCGTTTGCGTTCACCCACCAGACGAGCAAAGGCCGCGCAGGCAAGCCAGCGCGGCCTTTGCTTTTTGGGCTGGCACAGGAGTCAGCCATGACAGCAGTTATCGGTCGGACTTGCGTCTCCCAAGAGCCAGCGGACCAGATCGACCACGATCTCAAACGTCGAAATCTTTCGTCACGACATCGAGTTTGCTTGCATAAAGGCCGTTCAGCCTTCCACGTTCTAGGAAGAAACTATGACGTCAGGGGCGGTGAGCCGACTGATCGGCCTCTTCGGAGCTGCGCTGGCTTGACGCCGCAGGACACACCACCACGGAACATAGATTTCTCGACAGCACCTCGGAAGCCCTGCGAGCCCCCCTGGTATCCGCGTGGTACATGGAGTCCAGCATCTCGTCCTCGGGAATCAGGTACTCAGTCTGACGACCTAGAACATTTATACCCGTTGCTTCGAACAGATGCACATAGCTTTGAAAATATTCCGCATATTCTGGCGTCCGATATTGAGGACGATCAGTGGTCGGCGGCCATGTATAGAAAACAGTAACATCATTTGCTTGCGCCCAGGCCACGAAATCCTGGAATGAATCAGCGAGCTGAAGGCTCTGCGGTGCAGCCGCGGTAATGGGCGGGGTCTCTCGGACGACGTCTAGCATGTAGGGCAGCTTGTTCTCAGGACTGTTTGCACTCTCGTCCCCGTAATCCGTCACGGTTTCTGAGCGGTACAAGGGTGAGGTCCACGGCAGGAGCTTAGCAGGCGTGTCGCGCAAGAATTGAGCAGGTGAGTAGCCGAAGATAAGGTCGGCTAGGTAAGGTAATGGCGCATCAAGCAGGAAGTAAGGGTCCGTCGTCGCTACGAGCCGCGTCAGCACGATGGACGGGGGGGCAGTCGCCAAAAGCTGATGCTCGAGCGCAAGCAGGGCAGTATCCCCTGCCTTTAAAGAGCGCTTGGCACGAGTGAGGATATAGTCAGCTCCCAGACCTGCATGTGTACCCAGATTTACGACATTAAACCCGGTCAGTTTCGAAGCTACTTCCGCCGAGTAAGAATAGTGCGTCGATGACCCACCTATTAGCAAATGCTTGGGCGAGGACAGAGACGCCGCGACCCGCTCCTTCTTCGCGTATATCTCCCCTATCCAATTGGTTTCTCGAGACTTTGGAGCCAGTGCCAACACCCCGAACCACACAATGATGCAGCCCACGAAAATCCCTGCTCCGAATACGATCGCCTTAAATCTCATGTCAGAACCTAAAGTATAGAAATTCTGACGGGACCGCACTGAATATGCCGAACATCGACAAGCAAAGAAGCCCGCCGGTCAATGCGGTGCGCCCCCATCCCGCGCGGTAGCGTGGACCAGAGGCCAAGTCGTCCCTCAGTCTGAAGATTTCAGCCGTATTCGGCAGAAACCAGATTATGATAAACGCACCCCCGCCGAAAATCAGGAAGACGAAGAGGTCCTCAATCGTGACTCCTCTGTCTCCAAAGAACCAAAGCCCAGGATCCAATCCAAGCGCGAACGCCAAGGGATAAGGCACGGAAATGTCCTGAGGACGCATCATCGCCGAGATGACATTGACCGCCCCCTGAAGGCTTTCAGCCCTGAACAGGACCCATCCGAGGACCACGACGAGGAAAGTGAGTGTGCCATTGACAAGCCAGAGCCGCTCGTTGAGACGGGAAAAACGGCAGGACACCATGCCGCGCCAGATATGGTTGATGACCAACATCGTCCCGTGCAACGTTCCCCAAAGGACAAACGTCCAGGCAGCACCATGCCAAAGGCCGCCCAATATCATGACCGTTAGCAGATTGGCGTAGCGCCGGACCGGACCGGTCCTCCCACCTCCCAACGGAATGTACAGATAGTCTCTGAGGAAGCTGGATAAGGTGATGTGCCACCGGCGCCAGAACTCTATTATAGAGGTCGACTTGTATGGAGAAAAGAAGTTCACCGGCAGCGCAATACCGAACATCAAACCGAGTCCAATCGCCATATCGGAATAACCAGAAAAATCAAAGTATAGCTGCGCAGTGTAACCGAGTGCAGCCACCCACCCCTCCAGGAACTCAAGAGGTTGCGTCTCCGCCTTTAGGAAGAGCGGATTGATCACCTCGGCAATCGGGTCGGCAATCGCCAGCTTCTTGGCCATTCCCATGGCAAACACGGGAAGACCTGCCGCGATCGTACTCCCATCCACTCGAAATCGGGTTTCAAACTGTTGAATAATATCCCGGTAGTGGAGTAACGGCCCAGCAATCAGATGCGGGAAAAACACGACTGAAAGAAGATATTCCCGGAATGGCGTGCGACCCATCTTCGCGTGGTAGGTATCAACCAGAAACGCTATTTGTTGGAATGTGTAGAAGGAGATCGCCAGCGGGGGTATGATATGTCCCAAGTTCGAGTGGTCACCCAGCATTGCCAGGAAATTGTCTACAAAGAAGTTTCGATATTTAAAATAACCCAGCGCAAGGAGGTTCAGGACGACGCCCAGAGCCAAGAGTCGGCGCCTGGGCGTGACCTCTGTCCGTGCGGCAATTTGATGCGATAGAGTGTAGTTAACCCCGATTGAAAGCGACAGGACCGCAAGTCCCCAAGCCTTCCACCATCCGTAAAAGAAAAGAGATGCGATTATGAGCACAACGACGCCAGCATCTCTTCCCTTGCACCTTAATGCAAACATCGTCGCCAGCAACACAAACGGCAAAAAGACGAAGATGAATTCAGAACTTACAAACAGCATTCGCGTCGCTCTATAATGATCTTTTAGTATACAAGTAACTCATGAAATGCACGAGCAAATCAAGACGCTCCGGCACCATGCGATAGCGAAAACACCAGAGGCTCCACGTTTCCAACGTCGATCGCCCTCACGACCGAAGAAATGTTGCGGCCCCACTGCTAGCCCGCAGCTTCGGATAGGCCATCCCCCACCCCTCCGCAATATGCGTTGCGCCAATTCCCAAGCACAGGATATACCGAATCCGCCTGCCGTACCGCGCTCCGGCGTATCAACGAACTCACTGCGTCGACCTAGATAGCTGAACGAGAAAAAATGGTGACAATGACACGCGATATCAAAATCCTGGTTGCCTTGGCAGCCCTCGTGGCACTGTTCACAATGGCCAATCTCGGTCTCACGCTGAGAACCGGTGCGCTGGCGATGGCATCGATATATGATGACTGCACCTATCTGCTTGACGGCTACCGACGATTGGCGCTCGAAGGTGTCGATAGCATTCTGGGCGGTTTGATTTCCTTCTATCAAACCCCACCGCACGCTCCATTCTCGACGGCCATGGCGATGGTTGGGTACTACCTGTCCGGTGGATCAGACATCGGGCCTTACGCTCTCAATGCCGTAATCCTGTACCTATACGCATATTCGATTTTTAGCATTGCCAGGAGCAAACTGGCCATATCCCCAGCGTTGCTGTGGACGGCGGCCCTGATGTTCCTGCCGGCGGCGGGAACGATCATTACCGAGTTCCGACCCGACGCAACGGCCGCATTGCTGTTTGCATTGTCTGCCTACCTTCTGATTTTCTTCCCTTATGAACGAGGGACCCGCATTGGTGCATGTGCGTTGGGATTGATCGCTGGGATCGCCATCACAATCAAACCCTCGGCGATCATTATAGTTGTTCCGATGCTAGGTGGCGCGTTCCTGCTTGGTATGCTGAAGAATCTGAGCCGACCAAGCTTCACCAACGCCTTCATTGCTTTGATTTCCGGGCTGGCCGTACTCGTACCATTCGCGTTGATATGGGGATCCCATATCGTCGATTACCTCACACAAGTATTCATCACAAATGCCGATATATGGGTCACGTCTGGCGGAACATTTTTCCATTGGACCTACAATTCTGTCGGCGCTGCGGGCAGCCTCGCGCTGAGCTGGTTCTTCTTCCTCGGCGCCGCATTGATCGCTGCCGACGTCCTTTCCTTTCGACGGGAGGAGGCAGGGGGCAACTATGAAGCTTTCGCCTACTATGGTTGGGTAGCCATCATCTATGCAGGGATCGCGGCGAACCCGCAAAAGTCCCCATTTCAGGGCAACTTCTTCTACTTCCCCTTTGTCATTGCCATGACGATCGCATTTAGCCGGGTCTGCGCGCGGTTCGGATTTGGCTGGAAGCAGGCCTTATCCATTTTTGTCGTCGTGTCATTTGTTTCTACACCTGCCATGACTTACCAGGACGCTCGCTTGCGCCCCGGATCCCTTGCCGCGCTTGATCAGATCTCGGCGGAAATAAACCGGTTGAAGTGTGGCCACCCGGTCGTGGTGTCGACGATCGGCCCATACCCCCTTCCGCCCGAAACCATTGCCCTACACATGCTGAAGCAAGGCACGGAAATTTCCCCTACCCCGCTATTTTTTGCCAGGGACCTGCAGGTCGCGCTGGCCCAAGTGCAATCGTCCGACATTGTCATCTTTCCCAACTCCCGTGGAAGAACGGAGGCAGAGGAACAGCGGCTACCAGGCATTTTCCTCTATGACGAGATCGTCTCTGTCCTGGAAAGCGACGCGCGGTGGACGCGGGTTGCCATAGAGGGAACCGACCCCTCGTTCATTTTCCGCAACAATGAACGATGCCAGGTGAACAGCTAAATGAATGCCGGCCGGTCAGCACCTGCACGAACCCGCGTGCTGACGGTTTGGCCCCTCACCCCATCTCGGCTGCCGCCGTGGGGGTCCAAGATGCCCGACAGATGACTAATCGGGCGCACTGACGCAGTGTCGCGATGAACGCGCATCTCCAAAGTCTTCCTCAAAACCAATTCGCCACCCTCCAAGCTTCCGTCGCCCGTCCGGCGCGATGCGGCACTTTGGGCTGAGGCGACTGCGCAATCCTCTGCGCAGCAGCAAGAGATCGGCCACTAAGGCTATGTTGGCGATCCGGCATGGGTCTGTCCGCCAGAGTGGAGAGTGGCGTGCTGCCCGAATACGCTTCGGGTAATGGGCAGGGTCAGAGCGAATATAAGACTGGGCGCCGGCGTGGCTTCCCATTGCCATCGCAACCCTGACGGCTCAAAGCAGAATGCAGGCCGTAAGGTGAACATGCGACCCTGAGTAGAGCGGCACGCGGCGCGCGGATTTTATCCGCTGCATGAGTTACGGTAGCCGATCCGGTGTTCTCCATGTCACACGGATATCGTTACCAGCGCCCCAGGTGACCGTAAATATTATCTAAGTGCTTGAAAATGGTGGGTGATGTAGGGCTCGAACCTACGACCCGCTGATTAAGAGTCAGCGAAATCGGCATTTCACCACCGTGCGCCAACGTGCGTTATCCACACCCAGGACCGTTGCATCACAAGGCTTTCCGGCCTTATGAAAGGTCACGAACGTTTCACAACCATTCACCCCCTGCCGCCCGTTTTTGTTACCCCAGCGTTACCCGATGACCTGAGAC
>JAEZHO010000291.1 GCA_023416545.1 Pseudomonadota bacterium | reverse complement strand
TCCATTGCCAAGTCCATGCGGTCGATCTTCAACGGGAATGCCAGCGCCGAAGGGGCGATCAGCTTCCACGCGGAGATGCTCGGCGTCGAGCCGGAAGAGATCGGGGGCGCGGCATGACCCTCCCCCTCTATCTCCGCGCCCTATACGGATGGTTGGCCTGGAAGGGTCGCAAGTCGAACGAACGCTATCTCGCGCGGCAGCGCCGGGAGGTGCGGCATGGCTAGGAGCGTGTCGGAATGGGTCGGCCGAACCGATGACAGTATGCCGCCGGATCGTGTCAAGGATCGCATAAGGGCGCGCCAGAGCAACCGCTGTGCGCTGACCGGCGTCGAGCTCGGCCCAGGCGTCAAGGTCGAATACGACCACATCGTGCCGCTCTGGCTGGGCGGCGCCAACGCCGAGAGCAATCTTCAGGCTGTGGAATCCGCGGCGCATAAGCGCAAGACGGCAGCCGAAGCCAAAGTGCGCGGCAAGTGCAACCGCACCCGCAAGAAGCACCTCGGCATCACGAAACCGAAGTCGTCGCTCTCCAACAGAAGGTTCAAGCGCCTGATGGACGGCACGGTCGTTGACCGCCGGACGGGCAAAATCGTCGGAGGACGGCAGCCATGAGCAGAGGCAAGGTAAATGTCATCGATGACGTCCGGGGCCCTTTGCCATCCGTGCCCTTCACGTTTTCCAGTGGAGCAGCACAAAAAGGCCCGCCGATCGGGCGGGCAATTCAGGTTAGGGAAAAACCGCAGAACTGTCCCGATCGAAGCAGGCAGGAGATAGATCAGGGGCCCCCTGCTCAGGACAGGCAATTTATAGATGAAGTGGCTTCACGTTGTAATTGCGCACAAGCAATTTCGCGGACGTCGGAGGCCATCAATGAGGACGAAGGTGGGGGCCCGCCCGCCAAGCCGACCCACGCGCCGCGGCTGAAGCCGCATCAAAGCCATGTCGCGCCCGCGCCCTCAAAGGCGGTTCAGTTCGCGGCGGTATCCTGCGGGTCACCACTGCGATCAGGCCTGCCCGGTCTAAGCTCCTCAAGCGCCACTTTGTGTAGCAAGCGGAGAAGATCTCGCTCCAAGTGGGTGCTGGTGGCCGTTTCCGGATCGGTAGCCGCTATCACAAGCGTCCGTGCAGCGATACGTGCTGCAGTGTCGCTAGAGGGCGTATACCTGGCTGCCCAGCGCTCCAAGAGGGCTGACGCGTCATGGCCTTCGGCAGAGGTTGGTGTCGACATAGTCGCTCCTCCCCTTGGCGTGCACGCGGCCGCGCACAGTAACCCAATTCCATCGCCGCGTGCGGGATTGGTTGGTGATGCAGAAAGTGTACGCCCATCTACTGCGGAGTCTACCAAAACTCCCCGTGATTGGGCGGCCGCTGTTCAGGCTGCCTCGGCTGTCAGAGGCTGTGGAAACAATGTGGACAACCGCCCATGAGCCGAGCCCGCACTTACACGAAAACGGAAATAGCCGATGCTGCTGCCGCTGCGGCGATGCATGGCGTCCGGGTGATCATGCACCCAACCGGCGAGATCGAATTCTCGCCCCGTGGATCCTCTGCCGCCCCGAAGGAAGACAACGAAGCGGAAAACGCTTGGGAGAAGTGGCAGAATGGAAGGGAAGCTCGTCGGCGTGCATAAAGTGACGATCAGGAAGAAGGGCGAGGAGCCGGTCGTCTACTATTATGCTTGGCGGGGCAAGGGCGCCCCGCGCATCATGGCGAAGCCTGGAACGAAGGCGTTCACCCAAGAGTACGTCCGCCTGACGAAGGATCGGAAGCAGGATGCGGCCAAAGAGGGCACCATAGGGGCGCTGATAGACGAATATCGCAAGACGGCCCGCTATAAGGCCCTGTCCCCGTCCACGCGGCGCGACTACGAACGCATCTTCGGGGCCATCCGGCTCGAGTTCGGCGATTGCCCAATGGGCGCGGTGGAAGCGAAGGGCAGCCGCAGGGGCTTCCTCACCTGGCGCGATACGATGAGCGATTCCCCACGATCAGCAGATATGCACATCGCGCTGCTGTCGAGACTCTTTGCCTATGCGAAGGATAACGAGTTGATCCTGCGAAACCCGCTGGAGCGCGTCGAGCGGCTGCACGAGGGCACGCGCCGGGATATCATCTGGTCCGACGATCAACTGACCAAGCTCCTCACAGAGGCCGCACCGCACATCCGGACGGTCGCACAGATCGCGCTGTGGACGATGCAGCGCCAGGCCGACATCCTGACGATGCCGACACTGGCATTCGATGGAGAGCGGGTATCAATCAAGCAGGGGAAGACAGGGGCGCGGGTGCGCGTGGTGGCAGCGCCCGACATTCTGCCGGTGCTGCGGGACGCCAAAGAGAAGAACCGACAGCGGATTCTCGTGAACTCGTTCGGCCAGAACTGGACGTCGAGCGGGTTCAGGGCGTCATGGAGGAAGGAGATGGCGCGGCTTCAGATCAAGGGCGTCACCTTCCACGACTTGCGCGGTACGGCGATCACCTACGCCTATGCGAACCTCGACAGGTCGCACGCCGAGAAGATCAAGCTGATATCGGAGATTTCGGGCCATTCGCAGGACGATGCCGAATCGATCATCCGCAAGCATTACCTGGCCGGACAGGAGGTCATCGACGCGATCGGCCGCGGAACGAAGACGGAATGAAACTGTAAAAAAAGCGGAAAGCAGTAAAATGAAGGGAATGAGATCGTCGCTAAGTTCTTGAAAATGGTGGGTGATGTAGGGCTCGAACCTACGACCCGCTGATTAAGAGTCAGCTGCTCTACCAACTGAGCTAATCACCCGAACTCCGACCGCCGCAACCCGTGCGCCGCCGGTGTGTGAGGGCGTATAAAGGGGAACGATTTGCTTGTCCAGCACCGAACGCAAAATAATTTCGGACAGCACGAATGATCTCGAAAACGGCGGCCTCAGAGCTCCAGCGTCCCCCTTGCGAGGCGCACGGCCTCGCCGCCGATGCGGGCGCGGATGATGCGGCCTTCCTTCACATCGATATGCAGGTGGATATAGGAGGGCCGGCCCATCTGGACGCCCTGTTCCACCAGCAACGGATGGTGGCCGTCCGGCAGCGCATCGAAATGATGGACGGCGCCGGCCAGCGCGGCAACGGCGGAGCCGGTCGCCGGATCCTCCGATATCCCCATGTCCGGAGAGAACATGCGGGCATGGAACTTCGCCTGGTGATGGGTCCCGCCGCGGCAATAGACATAGGCCGCCGCGAGCCCACCCTCCGCGAAGGGCGCCACCTTCTCCCAGAGGCCCGGATCGAAATCGAGGCTGTCGACCTCGGCCCGGCCATGGACGGGGATCATGATGAACGGCACCCCGGCGCTCCACATCGAGGCACGGTGATTCTCGAAGCCGATCGCGCCCGGCTGCAGGCTGAGCGCATCGGCAATCCCCTCGATATCGAGGGGAAGGTCGACCCTGGCCGGGGTTTTCGGCAGGTCGAATTCCGCAAAGCTCGCCTGGTCTTCCCGAAGCCGCACGGCGCAGCGCACCGGCCCCACCTTTTCCTCCAGCACGCAGACGATATCGAGATCGCCCTCCCCGCCCCGCTGCAGCTCCGCCAGCGCCACGGCGGTGCCGACGGTCGGGTGCCCCGCGAAAGGAAGTTCGCGCGCCGGCGTGAATATCCTCAGGCTCGCCGCGTGGGCGCCGTTGGCGGGCCTCCGCACGAAGACGGTCTCCGACAGGTTCATCTCGCGGGCGACCGCCTGCATCGTCTCGTCGTCGAGATCGTCGCCGTCGAAGATGATCGCCAGGGGGTTACCCGTGAGGACCTGATCCGTGAACACGTCGTAAATCCCGTAGCGGCGCGCCATCTTCGATCCCTGTGCAGTTATATGGATCGCAACCTGCCCGACGCGACGCTTTGACGCAACCCGCAATAGACGCCATGGTTGAGGCTTGCGGAAACGCTAGAGGCTGAGCTCCATCACCACCGGGCAATGGTCGGATGCCTTGGGGCGATCCCAGCCGGTGCGCGGGAACCGCTCGACCTCCTGGCCCGGCGGAAACGGCGTCCGGTAGGGCTGTCCGCCGCGAACGATCTCCGGCACGGTGGTCGCGTTGCGCGCCGCAAGCGCCGGCGACAGCCAGATGTAGTCGAGCTGGCACAGATGCTGCTCCTGGGGACCGCGGGCGTGATAGAGCGTCCAGCGGTCCAGTTCCGGCCGCCGCTCCACCGGGTTGACCGCAAAGCCGTCCGCCGAAAAGACGTCGAGCGCGCTCGTCGCCTCGCGGACATGGTCGAACCTGTGGCCCACGCGCCGATTTCCCGACACGACGACCTTCTCCTGGTAATCGTTCATGTCGCCGCAGATCGCGAAATTCTTCGTCGCCGTATGGCCGGCGCCGAAGCGGTTCTCGATGAGCCTGCGGACGGCGGCCGTCTCCGCCGAACGCACGGCCATCGTATTGATCCGCCCGTCGCCCGGCTCGCGAGAATTGCCCATGGACTTGAAGTGCACGACGTAGAGCGTCAGCGGGCGCCCGCCGATCCTCAGATCGAGCTCCAGGCAGTCCCGCTTGAAGATCTTGTCGCCTGGCTTCGCGCCCTCCCCCAGGGCCTCGCTGTAGAGATCGAGGTCGGCATAGGTGAGCATGGCATTGCTGCGGATGTCGACCATCTCGATCGGCTGCCCGTGGCGCGTCTTCTCGCGCATCAGCACCGCCACGTCTATTCCGCGGCTGTCATTGCCCTCGACAAGGTATTTCTGCATGTAGCCGTGCCCGACCATCCGGAACAGATAGCCGTATTCGAAGGCGTGCAGTGCCGGCATGTTGTCGACCTCCTGCAGGCAGAGGATGTCGGCGTCGGCATCCGCTATGGCGAGCGCGGAAAGCTGCCGCGTGTCGTCGGTGGCGGCGACGACACGCGCCTGCTCCATCTGCTCGTAGGCGTCCTTGCTCCCGACGTCATAGAGCCGCATGACGCGATCGCGCCGCAAGTGATTGCGAAACCCGGAAAAATCGAAGCGGGTGATGAGGTTTTCGATATTGAAGGTGGCGAGGCGGACGGTCATTCCCAGTTCCCGGATGAGCGCCTGTTATGCCCGCTGGGGCCCCGCCTTACAACTGCCGGCCCGGCTGCCCGCAGAATGCAAGGGGGTAGGCCTCTGGCGGCCGGTATCCTGTCGTGGATAGCGAAAGGCGCCGCGTGCCGGGGCGCCTTTCGCTAGACGCGGGTCAGGCCGCTTCGGCGACAGCAGTGCTGATCAGGCGTCCGAGGCGCTGGATGCCCTCCTCGATCATCTCCTCGCTGGCGCAGGAGAAGGAGAGCCGCAGCGTGTTGTTGTTCGAGCCGTCCGCGTAGAAGGCCTTGCCGGGCACGAAGGCGACCTTCTCAGTCTGGATCGAGCGCGCCAGAAGCTCGGCACCGTCCATGCCCTCGGGAAGCCGGACCCAGACGAACATGCCGCCCTCGGGCTTCGTCCAGGTGGCGCCCGCGGGCATGTATCTCTCGAGTGCCGAGAGCATCGCATCGCGGCGTGCGCTGTAGGCCTTCCTGATCTTCGCCACCTGCTCCGGGAAGATCCGCTCGGCCACGTGGGCGATGGCGATCTGGTTGATGGTCGAGGAATGCAGGTCGGCCGCCTGCTTCATCAGCACCAGCTTGCGGATGACCGGCATGGCCGCGACCACATAGCCGACGCGCAGGCCGGGCGCGAGCGTCTTGGAAAAGCTGCCGCTGTAGATCGTCCGGGTGTTCTCGATGCCGCCGTTGCGGGCAATGTCGAGCGCCAGGATCGGCGG